>DVLC01000054.1 GCA_018715685.1 Candidatus Cryptobacteroides merdipullorum | reverse complement strand
GCAAAACATCTTTCGCAACAGCCTCGGCCCCACGCCTCTCGATGGCCACCCGCCGTGACCAGTCTCCCGGAAACCGGGTGACCTGTCACGCCGACATGCTTTCCACATACGCATACACGCTCCAGCCGCGACCAGTGTTCTGCAGGAATCCGGCGATTCAAGAGAAGGACACCGTCTATATTTCACGCCAAGGCAAGTTCAGAAAATAAACTGAAGATATGGATATCAACAGAAAAGCTCAATCTTTCAGACAAGTTACAGGAACGACATACACTCCGTCTTCCCTCCTGTAGGCATAAGGCCCTATTGCCGTAAGCACTATCAGAAATGAAGGCCGGCGCATCCTCCCGGTATCTATCTTGTCCGCAAGACTTTTCAAGGCCGCAGCTCCCTCTTCAATCAGTTTGTCCCCGCCAAGCTTGACCTCAACAAGGCCAAACGCACCGTTTCTGAGATGAATGACAGCATCGCATTCCAGCCCGTTTCTATCACGGAAATGATAGACCTTCCCGCCCAGAGCTTCAGCGTAGACGCGCAAATCCCTGATACAAAGCGTCTCGAATATCAATCCGAAGGTATTGAGGTCATCAAGCAGGTCAGAAGGTCCCAGCCCCAATGCGGCCGTCGCAATTGAGGGATCGGTAAAATAATGCGTATCCGCCGACCTGATGGCCGATTTCGAACGCAGGTTGGGATTCCACGCTTCGGAATCCTCGATTACGAATATTTTCTTCAAGGCACTTATGTAGGATGCGATGGTATCCTGATCAAGAGAATCAGATTCATTTGCCAAAAGATCCGCCTTGATTGTAGAATATGAAGACTGTGCCCCCTGAAGCCTGGCATACGAGCGCAAAAGCCTATGGACACGTGAAGCGTCCCGGCTGACTCCGTCGACTTGCGAAATATCACGTTTCACAATGGCATCAATGTAATCAAAGGCTTGGTCAAGAGCTATTTCCTCTTCCATTTTCACGGCCTGAGGCCATCCGCCGCGACATGTCAGAAAAGCTATTTTCTTCAAATCATCCGTCGAGTTCCCACAAATGGACAGAGGTGATTGAAAAAGAGCGCCAAGCGAAACTTCTCCGGTAGAATCTCCCGACTCCCACAACGACATGGGACGCATCCTCAGCCATCCGATTCGACCTGTACCGGAATGGACAACCTCCCTCATGTCGGCGGGCACAGACGACCCCGTAAGGATAAACAACCCCAGCTGGTCGCTATGGTCTGCTTCAAACCGTATACTGTCCCATAGAGCGGGCGCTACCTGCCACTCATCAATCAATCTAGGTTTTTCACCACTCAAGAGCAATGAAGGGCTGATTCTTGCCAATTGTCTGTTCTGCTCCAACCGTCCCGGTTCAGTCATGTACAAGACACTTCCGGCAATTTGCTCGGCAGTCGTGGTCTTGCCGCACCATTTCGCCCCTTCTATAAGAACCGCCCCTTTTCCAGCCAGCTTGCGAGCAAGAAGACGGTCCGCTATTCTTGCTTTATATTCCTTAATCATATACCCGATCCTCCCAAAAACAAATATACGGCTAATGCTTTGATATTCCAATAAAAACAACAGATGTTCGGTCATTTGACGGAATTTCGTTCGGTCATTTGACAGAATCCGTCATTTCCGCAACAGCATCGGCAGCACCCTGGTCAGGCAGCACACCAGGGCGATCAGGGCTATGCCTCCGCCGACATAGCCGATGAACTGAAGGCCCATGCCGTCGCAGACCGAACCGCCGACGAGAGCGCCCGCGCCTATGCCGACATTGTATATCCCGGAATAGATCGACATCGCCACCTCGGTTCCCTGCGGCGCGTTCCGTATCACTTCCGACTGGAAGCTCAGGTTGAAGCAGCTTACGGCGAACCCCCAGAACACGCAGAGCAGCACCGAAGTCCATACGGCGGCCGCCGAGGCCTGCAGCAGGAGCAGACAGGCGAAGATTCCGCCGACGGCATATATCAGAAACGCGGCAGGATGCCTGTCATAGCTGTGCGAGAACACGAAGCTGCACGCTATCCCCACCACGCCGAAAAGCGTCAGGACCATCGTGATGCCGTTTCCTCCGATTCCGACGACCTGGGCGAGGAAAGGCTCGATGTAGCTGTAGCCGGTGAAATGTCCGGTGATCGCCACGACCGTAAGCAGGTATATCCATTTCAGCGACGGCGACTTCAGCAGGGCGGGCAGCTTGCGGAGCGTGAAGTTGCTCTCTCCGGAAGACCTGCGGAGCGTCAGCGCGAGAACCACGAGAATCAGCAGCGCGGCCGCAGCGATGATCAGGAAGGTCATCCTCCAGCCGACATACAGGCCGATGGTCCTGCCGAGCGGAAGTCCGACTATCATCGCGAACGACGAGCCGGAGACTATCAGCCCCAGCGCGGTCGAACTCCTACCCTCCGGGGCCATCCTCACCGCGAGCGGCGTGACTATCGACCAGAATATCGCGTGCGAGCATGCGACCCCGATACGCGAGAGCATCAGCATGTTGAAGCTCGTGGAGACGCCGGACAGCACATGGCTGACGATGAACAGAGCGACTATCGACAGCATCAGCTTTCTGCTCTCCGTCCTCGCGAACACCAGCATCAGCGGCAGCGAGGCGATCGCGACCACCCATGCATAGACGGTGATCATCATTCCCGCATGCGACTCGGCTATGCCGAAATCAGCGGCGATGTCGCTCAGCAGGCCGATCGGAATGAACTCCGAAGTGTTGAATATGAACGCGGCCAGCATCAGGCCGACAAGAGGGAACCATTGTTTCATTGCGCAATCCCTTCACCCCGTCATGTACCTCCCGAAATTCAGCCTCTCCTCCGATCGGCTTTGTTCGAAGATGAAAGAAAAGTGTTCAACTCGTTTGCATCAATAATAGGAAGAGGATAATTTGACAGGCTGGTCCCGGCCGTCTTCACTACCAGAATGCCGCGCATGGTTCCAACTGCGACGCTGAGCAAGTGCGGCATCAGATGCTTGATGGTAAAGCTGCCGTTTTCATGAAAAGAAACGAAACCGGCAAGATTTTTCACCTCGAAAACGAATCTGTACACACTCTCAAGAACCGGTTCCTTTTTTAATTCATACCGGACTCCGAATGCTATGGATATCCTGTCTTTGTCCACTTCATCCAACTGCACCTGATTCATAAAACCGATTTGCAGGTCGTCCGGCCCGGACATATCGACCATCTCGCCCGAAGACATCATAAAACGGATTTCATCGACAGAAACCAGTCTCATCAGGATATTTACATTTTCAACGGCCATCACGAACTAATTTGAATAATATAAGTAAGCGTTCCCCATAGTCTCACGGTTATCGAAGCTGTCATCCCGCGCCTCCGAACGCCCGGCATAAACCGTTATCGGCACATACACATATTCAGCCGGCCTCAGATGCCTGACTTCCACTATAGGCTCACCCAAAGCGGCCGAGATTTTAGCAAGCGTAGCCGTCGTGAATCCCCTCGAGCCGGTAAGCCATCTCGAAATTTCCGATTCACGCTTACCCAGCAGGTCAGCCAAATTCCGCTGAGTCATGCCACGGGCTTTCAGAAGATCATGTATTCTATTGGCAATATCCATATTCAAGCTAACCTCCGCCTTGACCTCCGGAGCGGCTTTTGCCACGCATTGTTCAAACAGTGTGTTATTCTTCATAATACCATTGCCTAAATTACAATATTATCAATAATCTTTTTGACTTCTTCAAAATCATCGACATCAGTCCCCGTTTTCCTTATCTCCGCCTTCACCTTACGCGCAATGGCCCTGAGGCTGTCGACCATACCGAGCAGAACGGCATCATCCTCATATCTTCGTACCTTTTTCAGCCCGCCGCCTCCTGCTATGAAGAATCCGGGTGGACGGGAAGCAGTCAGTATACGGGAAAGGGGACAAATATGAATATTTCACTCAAGAAGAGTGACTCAACGGCATCATTTCATCCTCCTCAGCACCCGCGTCGTCAGCGGAATCGCCAATGCGAGCGCGCAGAGGTCGGCGACGGGCTGGCATATTTCCACGCCCAGCAGGCCGAACCGCGCCGGAAGCAGGAAAATCAGCGGTATGAAGAACAGCCCCTGCTTGGCGGAGGCGAGCAGTATGGCCTTACCGGGCTTGCGAATGGTCTGGAGCATCATGTTGCTGATGATCACCCATACGGTCAGCGGCATCGTGGCGAGTTGGAAGCGCAGGGCGGCCGCACCTATGCGCACGACGTCGGCGTCCTCCTTCCGGAACAGCCAGATGATTTCCGGTGCGAAGGCCATCCCGACCGCGGCGACGACGAGCAGGAACAGCGCACCGAACTTCACGCAGAACCGGAAGCCCTGCTTCACGCGTCCGTACAGCCCCGCGCCGTAGTTGAAGCCGCACACCGGCTGGTAACCCTGACCGAAGCCTATGAGCGCCGAATTGAGGAAATGACAGACTCGGCCGACTATCGACATCGCGGCAATCGCGGCGTCGCCGAACTGCCCCGCAGACACATTGAGGCACACGACCGCGAGAGCGCCCAGCCCCTGACGCACGAACGACGGCAGCCCACCCGCAAGAATCTCCCTGACGAAGCGCAGGTCCGGGCTGAAATTGGCAAGCCTTATCGGAATGCCTCCCCCGCGCGAGCTGAAATACCACAGCAGGCAGAAGCTGCACAGCTGGCCGGTCACCGTAGCCCAGGCGGCGCCGGAAATGCCCCAGCCGAACACAAAGATGAACAGCGGATCAAGCACGAGGTTGAGCACCGCGCCGGAGACTATGCCCATCATCGAATAGCGGGCGTTCCCCTGGAAGCGTATCTGGTTGTTGAGCACCAGCGAGGGAAGCATCAGCGGCGTGCCGAGAAGAATGACGCCGAGATATTTCTCGGTATATGGAAGTATGGTCGGAGTGGAGCCGAGCAGCACGCAGAGCGGCTTCAGGAACACATGTCCGAGCACGGCTATCAGTATTCCGGCGATCACGCCGTACACGAAGCCGGTCGCAAGCATGCGCGAAGCCTCCTCCGTCTCCCGGGCGCCGAGCTTGCGGGACACGAAGTTGCCGGAACCGTGCCCGAGCATGAAACCTATCGCCTGCACGACCGCCATCACGGCGAACGATACCCCCACGGCCGCCGTCGCCTGGGTGCTGATCCTGCTCACGAAGAAGGTGTCGCCCAGATTGTAGAACGACGTCACCAGCATGCTCAGTATCGTCGGAGCAGCCAGCGACAGAATCAGCCGCGGAACCGGCCGGGTGGTCATTTCTGTGAAGCGGGAATTGTCCATATCCGGAAGACCAGTGCAAAATTACATTATTTCCGGAAAACAAAGGCGTGTTGCC
>DVLC01000006.1 GCA_018715685.1 Candidatus Cryptobacteroides merdipullorum | reverse complement strand
GAGTTCTTCGTGACGCAGGAAGGCCGCTTCCAGTCGCCCGTGGTCGAGATCGAATCGCTCTACGCCCCGCACTACCGCGCCAACGGAGCGGGGACGGACGGCATGACGGTCATAAAAGATTAACTTGATTTCCAGTTCGGGGGCCATACCGCCTCCTGACAGGTTCCGCTGCGCTCCATTGATGCTTCTCCGCTACGCTTCGCAGCATCACCCGCTCACTGCCGCGGGCGGCAAGCCTGTCAGGAGGCGGTATGGCCCCCGAACTGGAAATCAAGTTAATCTTTTACGACCGTCATGCCGTCCGACCCCGCTCCGTTGGCGCGATAGTGCGGGGCGTAGAGCGACTCGATTTCGACCACCGGCGACTGGAAGCGGCCTTCCTGCGTCACGAAGAACTCCTCCGTCACGCTGGTTTTCTCCTCGGGATAGCTCTCGAACCAGTATTCGGTCCTGTCTGCCCTGACACTGCGGTAGCCCTGGGGAGTGAAAGCGCCCCATCCGGGGACAGAGAGCGGACGCATCATCCATCCATAGTGACCGGAAGTCTGGTCCACGGGCGTCAACGCCGCGCTTCTGGGCACGCTGAGCCTTACGAAACTGCGGTTCTCCTCATTCCATATCTTGTATATGGCGGTAAGCCTGTCGCCGACGTGCAGGATGTCGCCGTCCGCAAGCCTCTTCCCGTTCAGGTAGAATTCCTTCTCGACGGTGAAGCCGTTGCCGGCCGCGCGAATCGCCTCGAAAGGCAGCTCCCTCGTGGCCGTCAGTGCTATCACCCTCGTGGCCAGCGTCTCCTCCGAGCCTTGCATCACCGTTGCGAGCGCCTCGATGTATCCGGGGTCCGCCTCCCATTTCTGCGTCTCCTTCTGGACCATTATCCAAAGCCTTATTCCTTCGGCGATTTCGGTCCGGCCGCAGCTCTCCATGAGCTTGCAGAGCATCGAGTGGGCGTAGAGCTCGCTTTCGAGCAGACCTCTCCACGGCATCACCGCGTTCGGATAATAGAAGCCTCCGCTGACATGCTTCTCGGCATATTGCGACAGGGACTCGATGTCGCGCGCAAGCGAGCCGGAGAGCCTGCGGCCGGTCATCACCGTGATGCCGAGCTCCTTGGCCAGACGGATTCCGGCGTCGTCCGAGAGCAGTGCATGCAGGGTCGACAGCCTTCTCGCCTTGGCGAAGACCAGGCCGTTGAGGCCGGCCTCATCCGAAGGCACGAGGTATTCGCGCACTGCCTTCCTGAACTCCCTGAGCTCCCTGCGCGTCAGATCGCCGGTATCCAGAGCCACGGAAGGATAGAGCGCGCGTACATGCAGATACTGCGCGAGGCTCAACCCTCCGCACCAGAGCGGGCGGATCTGCCTGCTGAACATCTCCCTGTCGAGATAGCTTACCGCCGCGGGCAGCAGCCTTGCTATTTCCTCGGGGCAGGCGGCGCCCATTCCGCTGAATCTTTCGAGCAGCACGGCGGTGATTATCGGTGACGAATTCATGCCGGCGAACCAGCCGAAGCCTCCGTTGGAGTTGGCGCATGCGGCAATCTTTCCTGCGAGTCCGGCTTTCTGCTCATCGCTGAGCTTCTGAATCTGCACGCCGTCGAGCGAGCCGAGCAGATTGTCGGCCCATAGCGCCGCTGAAAGACTCAGCACATCTTCGCTTTCCGGGTACAACTGCTCCGGAACGGCCTCGGCCAGCATCTCGCGTATGGATATCTCCCTCACGGAAGCCGTTCCGCCGTTGGCGTTTTCGAACATTCCGCGCAGACTGGCGATCAGCGCATTCTTGTCTTCGCCGGGCCGGTACAGTGCCGAATGAGCCTCCGTAATTGTCTGTACGGGCTTCATGACAGGAACCGTAACGAACACAGCGTCGGAGCCGTAGTCTGCGTCATCGGGGATGAAGCTTGCCAACAGCCCGAGCGTGCCGGTTGCCGGAGCGTCCAGAGCCAGACAGAACTCCGCGCTTCCGCCGGCTTCGACCGCAAGGCTGTCGCTTCCGGACTTGAGCACGGTGGCGGTCTTCACATCCGCACCGTCGAGGAAGCTGATGCTGATCTTTCCGCTGACCGCGGTGTCCAGCATGTTGGATACGCTGACGCGGGCGTTCCATCTGTCGGATTCATAGAGATACTGCGGCTGCACGACGGCCACCTTGACTGGCAGCGTGACCGTCATCTCGCGCCGCAGCGTGCTGTTGCGGAAATTCCTGTCGTGGGCGAACAACTGCACATAATAGAGCGACAGCTTGTCGGAGGTGCTGAAGTCGAAGCGTATCTCTCCGTCGTCGTCGGAGCGCAGGAAAGGCTCCCAGGCGATAGTGCTCTCGAAATCCTCGCGTATGTGCATGTCGGGCGCAGGGGCGGATCCGCTCGTTCCGAAGCCCACGACCGCGGATTCTTCGAGAACCGGGCCTGAATCCATGGCCAGGTCAAACAGGACGGCTTCCGGGCTGGCCATTGCCGAATTGATTCTCGCCATTCCCTTCGTCATGCCTCTCGGCCTCGGGTTCATGCCGCCGCTGCCGTTGACTCCGCAGATGCTGCTGTAATCGACATCCTCGTCCGGCTCGCGCCATGGACGCACATTGCTCCAGACATTGGACATGAAGTTTTCGGTGCCGGCGTCGAAGACGGTGGCGGCGCATTCCACTCCGGGTTCCGTCCTGATGATGAAGCTGTATGACTTCGAAGGAGAAGTCGTGTCAAGGAATCTGGTGAATTCGAGCGGAAGCCCCGCAGCCTCGTCTCTGAAATCGAACTCCCGCGTGTGGCTGAAGCTCCGCTTGTCGCGGAAATAGAAAATTTTTATCGAGAGCAGGGGCGGATATCCGGACTTGCTCTCGAACCTGACGGTTTCGAGCGAACCTTCACGGCCGCTTATGCCTCCGAGATATATCATCTTGCGCTCGAGCGGACGGTTGCCGTCGCCGTAGAGTTCAGCCACCGCCCATACGGGGCCGCAGGTCGCCCCCATCCGGAGCGAAAGCTCCTCGTCCGCGCCTTCGAGGAAGAAGCTCCTGACACCTGGCGCGTTGAGAGCCTTGCTGCCGGAAGGAACATGGAAAATCAGCACGCTGTCGCGTGAACTGAACTCCTTTCCGTCGTGAGTCTTGGCCCTGACAGTGACATTCAGCTTGTAGAGCCCTGTGGCGCCGCCTTCCAGCATTAAG
The DNA here is from genome assembly GCA_018715685.1 of Candidatus Cryptobacteroides merdipullorum. Classification (GTDB taxonomy): domain Bacteria; phylum Bacteroidota; class Bacteroidia; order Bacteroidales; family UBA932; genus Cryptobacteroides; species Cryptobacteroides merdipullorum. Next base: position 6,708 of record DVLC01000006.1, on the reverse strand, counting down.
TCGACCTTGCCGGGTGCCATGCTGCCTTCCTTGAGGATCTTCCCTTCGGAGGACAGACTGTATTCCACGACGGCGTCGGGTCGTCCGCAGCCGTCCTCCGTGCCGAGTTCGAAGCGGGCGACATCTCCGGTGAAGATATACCTGCTTGTGCGGAGGTAGGTGCGGCTGTCGTCGCCTTCGAGTTCGAAACTGCCTTCAGCGGCGTTAAGCGCTTTCATCTCAAGAGGGATGTCGGAGCGGACATACAGACTGGTGTCGAATTCCCTTGTCTCGCCGGTGGCGTCGCTGACCTTCACGCTGACGGCATAATGGGCGTATCCGCGTCCTGCCCGGCTGTCGAACGCGATTGTGAAATTGCCGTCCGAATCAGTCGCGAGCGGCCCCGAGGCTATGGTATCGCCGCCGTCGGATACGGTGTAGCTGATGTCCGCCGCCCCGAGGCTGTGGCCGGAGTATGCCCTTATGTTCCCTCCGACCTCGATGCGGTCGCCCGGAAGATGGAGCATGTCATCCTCCGCCCATGTGAGATTGAAGCTGGGCAGCACGAATTCGTCCGCCAGCACATGCTCCGAGGCGAGAGTCCGTCCCTCATGTTCGATGAGTATGGTGTAGTACCCGCCCAGCCGGCTTTTCCGGAGCACGAAGCTGCCGGCGGCGGAGCTGAACCCTCCGGTGGCGAGCTCCGTGGCCGAGAGTTCCTTGTCTTCAGGGTCGAGCAGTCTCGCGGTCAGCCTGATTCCTTCTCCGGCAAGCCTGTGGCTGTAGTCGCCGCGGTAGAGTATGGTCTTGAAATATACGGTTTCACCGGGGTTGAACGCGCTGCGGTCGGTGAGCAGCATGCAGTGAAGCCGGTCGTCGGCGGGTTCAGCCTCGGCGACTGCTTCGTCGGCCGTGTGATATCCGTAGGAGCTTATCCGAAGTTCCCGTGAGAGCCTGACGCTTCCGTCGGGAAGGTTCAGCGAGGCCTGAAGGGTCCAGCCCCATTTCCTGTCGGGAAATTCCCCGGTGAAGGATTCCGGGAGGCGCGAGAAGCCGTCGATATCCAGGCGCGGCAGTTCCGCCACGGTCCTTCCGTCTTCATCGCGCAGAGTGAGGCTGCACCAGCCGAGAGGCTTGCCGCTCATGTAGTCGGCCGCATAGACAGCCGGCCCTTGGCCGTCGTCCTTGAGAGCGAGCGAAATGCTGTATTTCTCGTGGGTTATGCCGGTCTCGGTCTTTCCTGAAACCAGCTTGACGCGATATTCCCCGTCGGCGAGTGCGGGCAGTTCCATCCGGAGGGTGTCGAGGGCATAGAAGCTCCTTGCCGGGTTGTCGAGGCTGCGCTCGAAGATTTTCTCCTTATCTTTGAATATGCTCACGCGCACGGAGCCGAGATTCCGCAGCGCGATTGTCAGGACATCGTCGTCCGAGCTTGCGAAGATGTCCTTCGAATGCAGTGTTCCGTCGAGGTCGCCGCACCATCTGATGCAGATTCCGGCGATCAGCCCCTCGTCGCCGGAGAATTTTTCCGCCTTGTCTGAAAGCGCTTCGCTGTCCGCGAGCAGTTTCAGGTAGTCGTCGCCGCCGTCCTTGCCTTCGTTGAGCCTGTTGAACCTGAGGCGCAGCAGCTCATGCTCCGCGAGCAGGGCGGCCGCCTTTCCGGAATATTCTGCGGCGAATGCTTCGAGTTCCCGTTCGTCGGGACTGCCGTCATGGAGCCTGTGGAATTCGAGAAGCGCGTTCATCGGATAGCGGTCCAGTCCTTCGGCTATCAGCTGCTTCGACTCGTCCTTGAGCCTCCAGTTCGAATGCAGGCACCAGAGGGCGTATTCCAGGTCGTTCGCGACGAGCTCCGGCAGTATCTCTCCCAAGCCGCCCCCGGCAAGTCTGCTGTCCTTGGAATACAGTATGCGGTTGGCCGAACCAGCGAGCTTTTCAGCGTTTGCGCGTATGTATGCGTCGAGCGAGTCCGCGTTGCGGCATCTGCTGCCGGCGAAGATGAACGCCGCCGGCTCGCCGAAGGCTTCCAGCTCCTCGTCGAGGCTGGTCTCAAGGCTGTCGCGCAGTTTCCAGTTCATGCTGGAGCGCACAACGGCGTATTTTCGCGCCGCATCGCAGAAATCCCATATAAGGTGCTGCTCCGCGGCTTCCTCCTTGATGTCCTCGAGTATCGCGAACTGGTCCTTGGGGCGGTCGTCCGAGACCGCCTTTTCATAATTTCTCCAGAGTTTTACAAGGGTATGGCCCTGCTCGTCCGCACCTGCGGTGAAAATGTTCGTCGTTATGGCCATGATAAGAAGCAATATCGTTTTCATACTGTAGGTTTCTCAATTTCGTCGAGAGAAGAGATGCACTCGGCGACCACGAAGTTGCTTCCGCCGACATAAACCATGCCGTTCTCGGTTCTCGACGCATCCTTGCGGGCTTCGCGCACTCCTTCGGCGACGCTCCCGCAGACGACATGGTCGAAGCCCTGCATCAGCTCTTCGAGCCGTTCTGCGGGAAGCGAGCGGGGGATTGCCGGCGCGACGCAGAAATATCTCGCCCGGCGCGGCATCAGGGGGAGAATCGAGGCTATGTCTTTGTCCGCCATTATGCCGAACACTATGAAAAGCGGCCGCCCCGTGGATTCGAGCCTGTCGAAGTTGATTCTCAGTGCCGCGGGGTTGTGCCCGATGTCGCAGATGGTCTCCGGCAGACCGGGAAGTCTTTCCCAACGGCCGCGCAGACCGGTTATTTCCGCCGCACGGCTTATGGCGTCGTGGTCGGCGCCTTCTCCGAGCAGTCCGAGCGCGAACAGCACGGTGTGCAGGTTCTCCGTCTGGTACGGGCCATGCAGATCGAGTCCGAACTCCGGTTCGGGGTAGGAGTCGGCGAAGAACAGGGGGCAGTGGACTTCCGCGGCCCTGCGTTCGAACACTCCGGCCGTCTCCCAGTCCTCCGTGGCGACCACGGCCGGCACTCCGGGCTTGAAGATGCCGGCTTTCTCCGCGGCGATCTTCGCCCGGGTGTCGCCGAGCATCGCGCAGTGGTCGAGCCCTATGCTGGTGATCACGCAGAGTTCCGGCGTGATTATGTTGGTGCTGTCGAGCCTGCCTCCGAGCCCGGTCTCAATGACCGCGATGTCGACTTTCTGCGAGGCGAACCAATTGAAGGCGAGTCCGGTCGTGATTTCGAAAAACGACAGCCCTTCGAGCTCGTGTCCGTTCACGAAGTCCCATACTTCACGTTCGGAGATCATCCTCCAGCCACCGTTCTCTATGATTTTCGCTCTTTCTCTGAAGTCGGCCAGATGAGGCGAGGTGTACAGCCCGACTCTGTAACCGTTTGCCGCGAGAGCCGCGGCGAGCATCGAGCAGACGGAGCCTTTCCCGTTGGTGCCGGCCACATGGACCGACTTGAACTGCCGCCACGGCTGGCCGAGGCTTTCGTCGAATTTCATCATGCCTTCCAGACCGGGCTTGTAGGCTCCGGCGGTGAATCCGTCCTTCTGGACGCTCGGATGCCTGGCGAACAGTCCGTCGAGCATCTTTTCGTAATTTGTCCTGTTGAATTCCATAGTTGCAACTGACGCCAAATTTAGTTATTTTTACACGCTGAAACCAATTAAATCAATGTCGGAAAAAGCATTCGCCCTGAATTCCAGTTATGTCATCGACGGGATACGGCAGGAACTCACTCCCGCGCAGATTCTTGATGCGCTTACTGAGAATGCTCCGGCAGTCGGAGACTCCCGGCCTTCCGGAGTGACCATAGTCGACGAGACCGTGGATCCCGAAGTCAGGTCGTCCGAGCCTGCGGAGGGAGACGCCGGGGAATTTCTGCCTCTCGTCCTGTCCGCCGACCGGAGGCTCCCGCTTTCCTGTATGGACTCGTATACCCGCTGCCGCATTGCCGCCGCTCTGATAGACGCGCTGTGGCGCCGCGGACATTTCCGTCTGGGAGATCTGCTTCTTGACGCGCACTGGCGGTGGAACGAGAAGCCGGTGGGTGCTATGGCCGCCTTCTATGATTCCGTGAAGGCTGCGGCCGACTATGTCGATTCGCTCGACCTGCGTTTCAGCCGCTGCCGCTATACGCGGAGCTCCGGGGCCGCCTCGGTGAATTTCAGGGCTGTACTGAACGGCGACGAACCTGACGATGAAGCGATTGCCGCGGAGGCGGCGCGTGCGGACGAGGCGAGGATGGCGTCGGGCAGAATATGCCCCGACACACTGGCGCCCGACTCCCGCAGCTGGCTCATCTATATTCCTTTCGATTCTTCCGACTATTGTCTCGGCGGTTCGCTTCTCGCGCAGGAGCTTGGCCTCGGAGGTGCGGCGCCGCAGATAGAGGACGCAGATTATTTTCTTGACTGCCACGAGGTGGTGCGCGAGTTCGCGGAGGACGGACTGCTGCTTTCCGCGGCAACCGTGGGGGAGGGTGGTCTGCTTGCTGCGGCCGGACGGCTGGCCCGCAGGGGTATCGGCACCGAACTCGATATCTCCGACCTGCTCCGCGCGGCGCAGGAGCCGAACGCGACCAAGGTGCTGTTCGCCGAGGTCCCCGGGGCGCTGATTCAGATCCGCGACTCCGATTTCGATTATGTCGATGCCGAACTGCTGCTGCAGGATGTGGCTTACTTTCCCCTCGGTCATCCCGACATCCCGTGCGGGAAGGTGACTGTCAAGGCGTCGGCGAAGTCTCGCATACAGACGATACTCGAATCCCTGATGCGGAACGCGGAAGGGGAGGACTAAACATACAGGAATTATGGGCAAACCGAAAATCTTTGTGCTGGACACCAATGTGATACTGCACGACCACAAGGCGATACGCCATTTTCAGGATAATGACCTCGTGATTCCCATCGCGGTGATCGAGGAGCTGGACAAATTCAAGAAGGGCAACGACGCCCTCGCCTACAACGCCCGGGGTTTTGTCCGGGATATCGACAGAATCGCCAGAGACAAGACTTTCGCCGGAGGCGGCCTGCCCATAGGGAAGGGGCTAGGCACCATCAAGATCGAGCCCAACCATCCGTTTTCGGAGAAGTTCGCCGGGATGTTCACCGACGACATCCCCGACCACCGCATACTGTCGACCGCCATGTGGGTCAGGGACAACAATCCCGGGACTTTCGTCGCTCTGGTCACCAAGGATGTGAACCTGCGTATCAAGGCCAAGGCCGTCGGCATGGAGGTTCAGGACTATCTTACCGACAAAGTTGAGGACGAGAGGGTCGAGAACACTCTGAAGGAAGTTCAGGAGCGGACGCTGAACAGCGCTCTCTTGCAGTCGCTCGCCTACGGGCCCGAGAATTCCATTTCGTGGAAGCAGGTCTGCTCCGAGCGGCCTTCGGCCAACCAGCTCTACAAGTTCCACTGGGAGTCCGCCGACAAGGGAGCGGTATGCGCGCGGTTTGACGAGGACAGGGACAGGATAGTGCTGGTGCGCAGCCGGGAGGCCTATGGCATACGTCCCCGGAACGACGAGCAGATGATAGCCCTCGACGCCCTGCTGAATCCGAAGATCGACCTCGTGTCTCTGACAGGAGGCGCCGGCACGGGAAAGACGCTTCTCGCCCTGGCCGCGGCTCTCGAGCAGGAGAGGGACTACGAGCAGATAATCCTTTCCCGTCCGACCGTGGTGCTCGGCAATCAGGACCTCGGCTTCCTTCCCGGAGACCAGAAGGCCAAGATGAGTCCTTTCCTGCAGCCTCTGATGGACAATCTGAATGTGATCAAGAGCCAGTTCCGGCCGACTTCCAAGGAGGCGCAGCGCATAGAAAGCATGCTGACTCAGGAGAAACTGCTGATCGAGCCTCTGGCATACATCCGCGGCCGCAGTCTCGGAAAATGCTATTTCATCATCGACGAGGCCCAGAATCTCACGCCGCACGAGATGAAGACCATCATAACGAGGGCCGGAGAAGGTACGAAGATGGTATTCACCGGCGACATTTTCCAGATAGACCAGCCCTACCTTGACCAGTGGTCGAACGGTCTGACGCATCTCGGCGAGAAGATGGCGGGGCAGAAGCTCTTCGAGCATGTGTTCCTGCGCAAGGGAGAGCGCAGCCGTCTTTCAGAACTCGCTTCAAAGTTGCTATAGTCATATTTTTATAATAAATTCGCACTCTAATTTATCGGAAATCTATTCAAAATGTTTGAAACAAAGAAAAGAGTCTATCGCTTCGGCGCCAAAATGGCGGAAGGAGACGGCTCTATGCGGGAGCTCCTGGGAGGAAAGGGAGCGAATCTGGCCGAGATGAACAAGCTCGGCATGCCGGTTCCGGCAGGTTTTACAATTACAACGGACTGCTGTGCGGAATACTATGCTCTCGGCGGCGGTTATACCGACGAACTCAAGCAGCAGGTCAGGGAGGCCATGGCCGCCACGGAGAAGATCATGGGCATGAAGTTCGGCGATCCCAAGAACCCTCTGCTCGTGAGCTGCCGTTCCGGTGCGAGGAGTTCCATGCCCGGTATGATGGACACTATCCTGAATATCGGCCTGTGTTCCGAGACCATTCCCGGAATGATCGCGAAGACGGGCAATCCCCGTTTCGTCTATGACGCGTACCGCCGTCTCATCATGATGTATTCCGACGTCGTGATGGAGAAGGCCGAGGGCATCGAGCCCGAGGACGGACAGGGCATACGCCAGCAGCTCGACAGGATGATGAGCGAGCTCAAGAAGTCGAAGGGCTATGCCTCCGACACCGACATCACTGCCGACGAGCTCAAG
>DVLC01000053.1 GCA_018715685.1 Candidatus Cryptobacteroides merdipullorum | reverse complement strand
GCCGCTGACCCGGGGGGAGATAGAGATGGCCTCCGCCTGCGACCGAAACGACCGCTACCAGGCCATACGCCGCACGCTCGACCTGCGCATCATCCGCGGCTACAGGCTCTGGAAGACGAATTATATGGGGTATGACCTGATGAACGGAAGTTCGAAATACCGCGGCATCTACGACGAGGCCGAGCTCGAGGCGTTCAAGGCCTATACCGAGCGCAAGCTCTCTAAGGTGGAGCGCAGCCTCGACCGCAACGAGCTGAGGAAGATATTCTGGCAGATCTACGGTAATCCTGTGGCGGCCAGGGAGCGTGACCTTGAATAATATAATGTCAGAAAACTGATGTATATGAAAAAATTGTTTTATGTTTTGACCGCGCTGGCGGTTCTGGTCTTCGCGAACGGATGTAACGTGACCATCCAGGAGTTCTATGTGCCGAATCCCAATTGGCATGTTGATTATGGCGGAAGGGAGATTCATCGCGACGGATCCTGGTCAGACTATGTAGATGTCAGGGCTACTGCCGGCTATGGGGACTACCTCGTCGGATGGGTGACTGTTGACGAGTTCAACGAATGGGGCATCGAGGGGGCCGTCGATTACTGGCTTGACATCTATAATAATTACGGCTATATCGAGGACTATTTTCTCAGCGGCAGTCAGGAGGTCGTGTTTGAAAACGACATGAATACCGACCTTCCCTGCGTGGCGTTCGCGTTTGCCGTATACAGCTGGGGAGAGCCTACCGGCTCGTATGCGGTTTCGCGGTCTTTCTATCCTGGAGAACCTCGCTGAGCCGCTTTGATTTACACCGCCTTACATCGGGTCGCCCTGTCGGGACGGCCCGTTTTTGTTTATAATTGAAAGGAGATTTCCGGATTTCTTTACAATATGTTTGTCGATTATAAATTTTATAATCAATCTGTAATTTAATAAAATTTTTAATTTTAAATTTAAGTCGGGTTTCGGTGAAAGTTTTGAGGCGATTCAGCGGAAAGGCTCTTTCGTAACGGTCTGAAATTAAGCCTGAAAAGTCTTTAAGATTGTGCTCATTGAGGCCTTTGTACTATGGTTCCGAGGCGGCTTTCAGGTGTTTTGTTGATAATTCTGTTAAAATTTCCTATCGGAAAATAACGATTGTTTAATAAAATTCTTTACATTTAAGGTCAGCAAAAATTTTTGTACCACTATATTTATTAACAAAATTTAAAGTCTATGAGAAATCAAGTGCTTTATTCCATTATCGGCGCGGCCGCGCTGTTCCTCGTGAACGCCTGCCAGAAGCCGGTAGTCAATCCCCCCGAGCTTAAGCTTCCGACAACATCGTTTACGGACGTTTCCGCCGCAGGCGATGTCGTGGTCGTGGACTACACCCTGACAAACGGAGTGGAAGGCTCGGAGATCAAGGTGGATGGCGACTATGACTGGGCCAAGGTTACTGCCATCAAGTCCGCCAGCATCGAAGTGACCGTGGACCCGAACGAGACCACGGAGCCCAGGACCGCCGAATTCACGGTGAGCTATCCCGGAGTCACCAAGGATCTGTCATTCTCCATCACTCAGGAGGCCGGCGAGGCACCTGCTGTGGAAGCGACTGTGACCATCGAGCCGACATCCGCTGAAGTGCCGGCGGAGGGCGTTGAGGATGGAGTGTTCGTCTATACGATCAGTCCCGAGGGATTGTCCTGGGAGGATCTCACCTGCGCCGTCAGTTATGCGGAAGGCGATGCCGGCGGATGGGCGACCTGCGAGGAGGGCGACCTGAACGCAGACGGCGCGATCAGCTACTCGGTGGAGCCTAACGAAGGCGAAGCGAGGACGGCGTACGTAACAGTCTCCTATCCCAATGCCGAAGATGTAGTGTTCACGATCAATCAGAAGGCTGCAGGAGCGTCTGCGGAATATGATCATGAGATCACGATAGAGGTTTTAATAGCGGACGAGTACAGCTATACTGCTGGAGAAGATATGGATGAAGATTCGGACTGCTACTTTTTCTACATGTCTGAAAAGCCTGTGGATGATGGTTATGTCGATGGAACCGCATACTTTGTCTGGGACATTTATACTCCGACCGGAACTGGCGGCGTCCTTCCTGCCGGCGAATACAGATCGACCACTGATTCCTATGTGCCCAACACTTTCAGCACCGCAAATTCTTATGTAACCTTTATCGGCGACGAAAATATCATTTACTTCTCCGAAGGAACTATCAATGTCACCAAGGACGGCGACGTCTACACTTTCGACGCGAAGCTGACCGACATCAACGGAGAGACTTATCATGCGGTCTATACCGGAGAGATGGATTTCGGCGGCGGAGATGAGCCTTCGGATGAGGTGAGCTATGAGTTTGAATACTCTTACCTCACTTTTTATGAGGGAGAAGGCCAGAACGGAGAGGACAATTTCTTTCTTGCGCTTTCCGACAAGCCTTTCGATGCCGACGGATATGAGACTGACGGCTGCACTTTGGCAAATTTTGATATCTATGCCGCAGCCGGAACTTCCGGAGTCCTTCCTGCTGGTACCTATCGCTTTGATGACTACAACTATACTGAAGGAACCTTCAGCGTAGGCTCATATATCCGCACTCCGGACAAAGAGTACATTTATTTCAGCGACGGCTCGATCGAAGTGACAAAGAGCGGCGACGACTATGTATTCGAGGCTACGCTGACCGGAAGCAAGGACGGAAAGACATACAAAGTCAGCTACACCGGCGCGATAGCAGAACCCGAGGCCCCGTCCGAGCCGGTCGCTCTCGAAATGAAGTATCATCAGGTCATGTATTATGAGGGGTATGACTCGAGTGAGTCGGACGAATTCTGTCTTTCGCTTTCCGACATGCCTTTTGCCGACGACTATGGCACCGGATCCGAAGGAAGCTATGTTGCATGGCTTGACATATATGCTCCAAACGGAACTTCCGGAGTCCTTCCTGAAGGAACCTACAATTATGATGATTCCTATACAAGACCGCCCATGAGCTTCGTTTCCGGTTCGACCATAACATATCCCGGAGAGGACTACGGCGTCAGGGTCTCAGCCGGAACAATTGAAGTTTCCAAGTCCGCGGACGGCAAGTATTCCATTGAAGCGAGACTGAGCCTTGTCGATGGAAACGATTATATAGTAACCTACACCGGACCTGTCGGAGAAGAAAGTGACGAGCCGGAGCCAGTGGATGTGACTTTTGATATTTCTGTCAGCAACATCGGCGTCAATGATTTTACTTACAGTATCATTCCTTCGGACAAGTCAGTCTCGTATTTCCACGCAGTAGTCCCTAAAATGCTTCTGGAACAGAGCAATGTCTATGTGAACGGAGTTTTGGATGATGATGCGCTTTTGGCTTTCGATGAGCAGACGTGGTACCCTAATTTGGATTATATATAC
>DVLC01000052.1 GCA_018715685.1 Candidatus Cryptobacteroides merdipullorum | reverse complement strand
GATATTGTCGCCGTTGCTGCTGTTCAGCCATGACGGGGCGGCGCTCTTCATGATGTTCTTCCTGGCCGGGCTCGTGGTCCTGTATCTGTTCAGGTATTTCCAGCAGGGCTGGCGTCAGTTCATCGCCGCGTCAATCACTTTCGGGGTTCTGGCGCTGCTGTATCTCGGTTTCAGGGGAGCCGATCTCGTGGCCGGCAATGTCTGGTCGGCCCTGCTCAGTCTTTTCGTGGCCTCCATGCTCACGGTGGCGGGATATCCTCTGACCTATCTCTTCGAGAAGCTTTTCAATCTCGTGTCGGACTCCCGGCTCGTGGAGCTCAGTGACACTTCGAACCCCGTGATCCGGGAGCTGGAGCAGAAGGCTCCGGGAACTTTCCAGCATTCGCTGCAGGTCATGAACATGGCCGACTTCGTGGCGAGGGCGGTGGGTGAGAATCCCGAACTGGTGCGCGTGGGCGCCCTGTACCACGACATAGGCAAGATGAACAACCCTCTCTGTTTCGTCGAGAACGAGTTCATCGTGCCCAAGGATGACGAGGAGCATAAGTATCATACGGGGCTTTCGCCCGTGCAGAGCGCCCATGATATAATAAGACATGTGAGCGACGGCGTGGACATCGCGAAGAAGAACCGTCTGCCCAAGGCGATATCCGATTTCATAGTGACCCATCACGGAACTACAGTCGTAAGCTTTTTCTACGACAAGTTCCTGAAGGAGGGCGGCGATCCTTCGCGGAAGTCCGAATTCACCTATCCCGGAGTGAAGCCGAAGACCAGGGCCCAGATCATACTGATGCTCTGCGACAGCATTGAGGCCGCTTCCCGTACCTTGAAGGCCAATACTCCGCAGGCATATTCCGACTTCGTGGAGCGCATAGTCGCAGGAAAGATGGCCGAGGGCCAGTTCGACGACGCCGACATCACTATCAGCGAGCTCAACACCGTCAAGGAGACGCTCAAGCAGTATCTCGCCCAGCTCAACCACGAACGCGTGGTATATCCCAAGACCAAAACGAACAAAAAATAGTTATGAAAGTATTACAGAACAAGATCGACGATCTCAATCTCGAACTCACAGTGGAGATTGAAGCTGCGGATTACGCAGAAATTGAAAGGAAGAAGCTTGCAGAGCGCAAGCGCAACGCCGATTTCAAGGGTTTCCGCAAGGGAATGGTTCCCCTTACCATGATCAAGAGGGTGTATGGCGAGCAGTGCCTCGCCGAGGCCGTGAACCAGGTGATATCGGAAGCTCTGGACAAGCATATCAGCGAGAACAAGCTTCATATCCTCGGAGAGCCTCTCTCTTCCGAGAAGCAGCCTGAAATCGAGTGGGTCGACGGCAACGGCTTCACCTTCATCTTCGATGTGGCTCTCTCTCCGGAGGTGAACTTCGAGGTCGAGAAGAAGGACACAGTGCCTTCGTACAACGTCACCGTCTCAGCCGACGAGAAGAACAAGATGACTGAAAGCCTCAAGAAATATTACGAGGAGAAGAAGGAGGAGAAGTCCGACGAAGACATTGCCAAGGAGGTGGACGAGCGTCTTTCTTCGCAGTATAAGAACGAGGCCGAGTGGAGGCTCAACAAGGATATCCGCGAATATTTCGTGAACAAGGCCGGTCTTGAGCTTCCCGAGGCGTTCCTCAAGCGCTGGCTGGTTGTCGCGAATGGCGGCAAGATCACCGCAGAGGATGTGGAGAAGGATTTCCCCGGTTTCGCCGCCGATTTCAAGTGGCAGCTCGTGCGCGGTTTCCTGATGCGCAAGTATGAATTCAAGGTCGATGAGAACGATCTGCGCGAGGCCGCCGAAGGCATGGTCAAGTATCAGTACGCGATGTACGGTATCGCTGACGTGCCCAAGGAGATTGTCGACGAGGCCGTGGTGAATATGCTTCACGACCGCCGTCAGATCGACCGTCTCGCCGAGCAGGTCGAGGACAGGAAGGTGATCGAGAAGCTCAAGGGCGAAATCACGCTCAAGGCGACCAAGATCACTTCGGCGAAGTTCAGGGAGCTGAAGTAGTTTTCAGGAGCACGCTGCGGCAGGACGTGCCGTCAGACCGCAGTGTTGCCGACAAGCAGACAGCCTCCGGACAGGCGGGAAAAGCCTGTCCGGAGGCTGTCTGTTTGTCTGGCTTGGGATCGTCTGTCAGCCGTGACTGGAGATAAACGACTTTACCTGCCGGAAGGTGTAAGCAGAGAAGAACTGGTACGTGTCAGTTGATATTGGAATCAAGAATCCTAGCGGAACTTGAGGGTGAACACGGTTTCGTGTTCGTCGCTGCGGGTGAGGGTCAGGCTGCCGTTGTGCAGACGCATGATCTGGCGTGAAAGGCTCAGGCCTATGCCGGAGCCGTCGGACTTGGTCGTGAAGAAGGGGACGAAGATCTCCTCGCGGCGTTCGGCGGGGATTGGCCTGCCGTCGTTGGCCACGTCGACCGTCGTGATGCCGTCGTCGGAGATCGCTGCCGTCACGCGGATGCTGGACGCTCCGGCCTGTACCGCGTTCCTGACAAGGTTCACGAGAATCTGGGAAATCTGGTCACCGTCGGCGTAGAGAATGATATCGTCGTTGAGCTCCGTATAGCTGACTGTCACGCCTTTGACTCCGGTCTGGATTTCCGTGAGCTGCATCACCCTTGCCATGATATCCTTGAACCATACGACCTTGCGCACCGGCTCGGGCACATGCATCAGCCTGCGGTAGGACTCAACGAACTTCAACAGGCCCTGAGAAGACGATTTTATGGTTTCCAGCCCTTCGCGCAGCTCCTCCCGGGGAAGTCTGTCGGCATATTTCACGAGGGAGTCGCTGAGCGAAACCACCGGTGTCACGGTGTTCATTATCTCGTGAATCAGCACGCGTATGAGCTTTGTCCACGACTCCGCCTCGATCTCGCTCTGCTGGCTGCTGATGTCGTTGAAGGAGATTATGACGATTTCCCGGCCGCCGATCGTCGCCGGCGACGACTTCAGCGCTATGGAACGCAACGACATGTCGTTGGTGAACGTGACCTTTGCGTCGGCTCCTCCGCAGGCCTGGAAGAACGCTTCGGAAAGTTCGGGGCTGATCCTGGTGAGCTGCTTGAGGTTGACGAGAGACGACAGTCCGAGAATCCGCAGCGCCGCGGCGTTGGCCAGGGCCACATGTCCGTCGGGACTGTCGACCGCGACTATTCCCGTGCCTGCCTTGTCGAGCATGGCCCCGAAATACTTCTCCTGCTCGAGCAGCTGGAGTTTCTCCTTCTCGAAGATTTCCTTCATGCGGTTGAGAGTGCGGTTGAAGCGGGAGTCGAGCGAACCTGTCTCCTTGAAGCGGAAATTGACCTCGTTGTCCTCGAGCGCGTCGAGCATGTAGCTGACCTTCCTGCGGCTGCGTGCGGTATAGTGCAGTCCGGTGACGACCGCGGTGACGACGACCGCCGCCGCAACCAGCAGGATCACCGTCGGCAGTTCCATGGTCATATATTGTACTTCTTGAGTTTGCTGTAGAGCGTCGGTCGGCTGATGTCCAGCGAGCGGGCGACGAGGGAGAGGTTGCCGTTGAACTTCCGTACGGCCGCGCGTATCATGCGCTCCTCCATCTGCTCGAGAGTCTCGTCACCTGTGACGGCGGGCTCTGCCGGGTCGCTTCCGCGTAGCGAGAGGTCAGCTACGGAGATGACTTCGGCTTCCGACACTATCACCGCCTTTTCGACAGCGTTGCGCAGTTCGCGTATGTTGCCGCCCCATTTCGCTTTCTGCAGCGCCTGGGCCGCGTCACCGCTGAAACTTCGGGCGGAACGTCCGTATTTCGCGGCGAATTCGGAGAGGAACATCTCCGCGAGCGGAAGAATCTCGTCGCGGCGTTCGCGAAGCGGCGGCAGATGGATTTCGGTAGTGTTGATCCGGTACCACAGGTCTTCGCGGAACTTGCCTTCGGCGACCATTCGCGGGAGATCCATGTTGGTCGCGCATATCAGCCTGATGTCTACAGGGATGCTGCGGCTGCCGCCCACGCGTGTGACGCTGCGGTTCTGAAGCGCCCGCAGCAGTTTGGCCTGTAGGTGCAGGGGGATGTTGCCTATCTCGTCGAGGAAGAGCGTGCCGCCGTCGGCCTGCTCGAATTTCCCGGCGTGGTCGGATTTCGCGTCCGTGAAGGCTCCCTTGACATGACCGAACAGTTCGCTTTCGAAGAGGGTTTCGGTGACGGCCCCGAGATCCACGGCGACCATCGGTCCGGTGCGGCGGGAGGACAGACGGTGTATCTCGGCGGCGAGAAGGTCCTTCCCGGTACCGTTCTCTCCGGTTATCAGTACGGTCGCGTCGGTGGGGGCTATGCGTTCGGTAAGCTTCCTGACGGCTGACATTTCCGGGCCTTCTCCCCAGCGCATCGTCGGAGTGCCGGGAACTTCCCCTGCCGCGCCGCCGCGGCTTGTGACGGCCTTGTCGAGCACCTCCAGCAGTTTCTCATTGTCCCAGGGCTTGACGATGAAGTCGAACGCCCCGCGCTTCATGCCCTCCACGGCGAGCGAGATGTCGGCGTATGCGGTGAAGAGCACCACCGGGGTGTCGGGCCAGCGTGACTTGAGCTCGCCGAGCCACCAGAGACCTTCGTTGCCGCTGTTGTATCCGGCGTCGAAGTTCATGTCAAGCAGCACGGCGTCGGGCTGGAATTCCTCCATGCGGCGCAGCAGCAGCTTTGGCGACGGCAGCAGCTCCACCTCGCCGAAACGCCGGGGCAGCAGTATCTTCAGCGCCTGGCGTATCCCGGCGTTGTCTTCCACTACGAGTATCTTTCCCTTTGTCTTTGCCATCGTTCATTCCGGCATCCTCTGCCGCATCATGCAAAGATAGTCATTTCGGAATTGAAAATATTTTACGGCGCCTTGAAACATCTCATGCAGAATTTTTATATTTGCAAAAACCTTAATGCTTATTCTATGTCACGAAAAATTGCCGAGACTCCAATCCTGTATGGAAAGGATGCGGAGCGCTTTCAGGAAGCGATGAAAAATGTGAAGCCTGCTTCAGCAGAGGAAAAGGAGCGTGCGCGTGCCGCGTATGAAAAATTGAGGAAGATAGCGACTTTTGACTTCTGATGACATGCGTTTCCTAAGGCTTGAAGATTTGGAAGAAAAGAAGCCGTTCGACTGCGGAGATGCAGAGCTGAACGGTTTCTTTTATCATGATGCCGCCGATTTTTCCCGCGAGATGCTGGCCAATACATTCGTCATAGAGGACGGTTCGGCCACTGTTGCATATTTCAGTCTCCTGAATGACAAGATCAGCAGCGAGATGGCGGACAGGAATCTCTGGCGCAAACTGCGTAAATCCTTTTCCCACAGAAAACATCTCGGAAGCTATCCTGCTGTCAAGATAGGTCGTTTGGCGGTATCGGAGGCTTATATGAGGCAAGGGATCGGTACGGAAATCATATTTGCTATAAAACAGATGCTGATCAGGAGCCGCAGGGCTTTGGCTTGCCGTTTCCTGACACTTGACGCTTACCGCCGTGCTGTTCCGTTCTATGAGAAAAACGGGTTCAGGCCGCAGGTCATGGGGGCTTCGGAGGACAATGTTCCCATGTACTATGACTTGAAGGAATTGAAAATGCAGTGACGGAAGTCCGCCACTGCATTACGGCCTATTCCGAGCGGAGGTTCTTCACCGGATTCTCGTTCGCGGTGCGCCAGCTCTGCCAGATCACTGTGAGCAGGGTCACCGCCGCGACGGCCGCGAAGGCGGTGGGGAAGACCCACCAGTGCAGGGGAGTGCGGTAGGCGAAGCTCTCGAGCCATCTGTCAACCGCCATCCATGCCAGTGGCGCCCCTATGACGAAGCATACCGCGAGCATGACCATATAGCTGCGGCAGAACATTCCCATCACCTCGGCTTCGGTGGAGCCGAGCACTTTCCTGACAGCAATCTCCTTGCGCCGGTATTCACAGTCGAACACCACGAGGGAGAACACCCCGACTATCGAGATGAATATGGCCACGAGGCTGAACAGCGCAATCAGCGAGCCCGTCCTCTGCTCCTTCTGGTAGGTGTCTTCCAGAATGGAGTCGTAGAACCTTACGTTGAAGGGATATTCGGGGTCGAAACTCCTGAGGCAGTCCTCCGCTGCCTTTCTGACAGCCCGCAGGTCGCTGCCCGCGGAGACTCTGATGTATGCCGCCTGGAACGGATTTCCCCAGTGCTCCTTGCCGAACATGTAGAAGGCCATCGGGGTGATGCTCTGGCGCATCGACGCGAAGTTGATGTCCTGGATGAAACCTGCGATCTCATCCCCGTCTAAATCCTCCCCGGCGTGCATGTCGTACTGCCGGCGCGCGGTCTCGTTGAAGATGTAGGTGCCGTTCTCCTTGGTTTCGTCTTCGGCCAGGAAATTCCTGCCCTCGATCACGGGGATGCCCATCGTGTTCAGGAAGTCATGATCCACCGGAAGACAGGCGAACGAGATCGGCTCGCCGCGGAACTCCCGTCCCCAGGTCATGTAGAAGTCGCCTGCGGCGAGGGTGAAGGAGGAGAAGGAGACATTCTCCACTCCGGCTATCTTCCTTATGTCCTCCTTGAACGCGTCACCGCTATTGCGTATATTCTCGTTTATGTCTGTGACTATCAGCTGATCCTTGTCGAAGCCAAGAGGAGTCTTGAGCATATGGCGGTTCTGAAGCCAGATGAACGAGGCCGCGATCACGAGGGCGAACGAGGCGGTGAACTGCACTTCCACGAGCACCGTCCTGAGCCTGCGCCCCGAAGCGGAAAGCCCGAAGCTGCCCTTGAGCACGAGAGCGGGCGGCAGCGAGGTCATGTAGAAGGCCGGATATAGAGCGGAAAGCGTACCGAGAATCACGGCTGCTGCTGCGCAGGCGAGGATGATTCCCGTATTGAGCCGCAAGGACATATCGCAGTCCAGAAGACTGCTCAAAGGACTCATTCCGGCGAGACGGAGCATCAGAACCGAGAGCAGGAATGCGACTGCGCTGACCAGTAAGACTTCAGCTATTATCCCGCAGCGGATGGCAAGATTCGAGCTGCCGAGAACCTTGCGGGTGTTTATGCCCTTGATGCGCATCGGAGCGAGCGCCGTGCTGAAGTTGGTGAAGTTGATGCCGGCTATCAGCAGGATTATGAACCCTACGGCAATCAGGGCGTTGACCGTCCCGCGGCTGGCCTTGGGCGTGCCGTCAAAGGCTCCCGCCGACTTGAAGTGGAGCTCCGGAAGGGGGTCAAGCAGCAGCTCCACCAGTCCGTTTCCGGCCCAGAGACTGTTACCGGTGTACATGTCGGGATTGGATTCCCTGAAATTCTCAATGATGTCTTCGGGATTCGCGGACTCGGACAGTTTCAGGAAGCAGTAATAGTTCCAGTTCCCCCAGTTGTCGTAATTCTCCTTGGGATTCATCGACGTATAGAGGATATTCCGTATTGTGGCGTTTCTCGGGAAATCCCTGTAGACTCCGGTGACGGTCATCTGATTGTCCCGTCCTATGAGTTTCCCGACAGCGGACTCGTTTCCGAAAAGCCGTCTTGCCATGCTTTCGGAAATGATTGCGGAATGTGGAGTCTCCAAGGCCTTGCGGTCACCTTCGATCATGTCGAAGCCGAACACTTCGGTGATTCCGGGGGATACGTCCCAGTAGTCCAGGCTGTATCCCTGCCAGACTCCGTTCCTTTCTATTTGAAGGAACTGAGTCCCGCTGACGGCCTGCATCAGGCATGAGGCTTCGATTTCCGGTGAAGATTGCGCGAACATTCTCGCGAGGGGGCGGTTCACTATGGCCTGCCCGTCTCCGTCAACCCTTACGTCAAGCCTGACTATGCGGTCCGCTCCGTCGTAGCAGCGGTCGAAGGTCTGTTCGTGCCGCACCTGCATCATTATCATCATGAACGCGGTGAACGCCACGGCGAGGCCGAGCAGGTTGAGGATGAATGCCGCCTTGAAATTGCGAATTACATGCAGAAGATTCCTGAACATGGTCTAAAGTTCATTTGCCACGTCGCTGACTATCTTGCCGTCGAAGAGGTCGATGGTGCGCTGGGCGACTGCAGCGTCCTTCTGGGAGTGGGTCACCATCACGATGGTGGTGCCCTCGCGGTTGAGTTCGGCGAGCAGGTCCATGACCTCCTTGCCGTTCTTGGAGTCGAGGTTTCCGGTGGGCTCGTCGGCGAGTATCAGCTTGGGGTTGGAGATCACGGCGCGGGCTATGGCCACCCTCTGCTGCTGTCCTCCGGAGAGCTGCTGGGGGAAGTGCTTGGCGCGGTGGCTGATGTTCATGCGCTTGAGGATGTCGGTCACGCGCTGCTTGCGCTCGGATGCGCTGATGTTCAGGTAGCGCAGCGGCAGTTCCACATTCTCGAAGACGTTGAGCTCGTCTATGAGGTTGAAGCTCTGGAATACGAATCCGATGTTGCCCTTGCGGAACTTGGTGCGGTCCCTCTCCTTGAGTCTGCCGACTTCCTGCCCGAGAAGCTCGTAGCTTCCGCCCGTGGGGTTGTCGAGCAGTCCGAGGATGTTCAGCAGCGTTGACTTGCCGCATCCGGAGGGGCCCATGATGGCGACGAATTCGCCGTCCTTGATTTCGAATGAGACATGGTCGAGCGCGGTGGTCTCGATTTCTTCAGTGCGGAATACCTTGCACAGGTCAGTAACTTTGATCATGATTGTTGTATTTGATTGTTTATAATTATTCTTTCTTGAGGGTTTCGGCCGGGTTGACGCCGGCGGCGCGGCGGACCTGGAAAATCACCGAGACGAAGGTTATGGCCAGAGAGATCAGCACCGTGGCTATGAAAATCCATGCGCTGAGCTCCATGCGGTAGGAGAAGCCTTCAAGATAGTGTCGGCAGAGCACGAGCGCGACCGGCACGGCAAGGATGTCGGCTGCCAGGGTGATGCCGAAATATGTCCTGAGGTTTCTCAATGTCTCTTCCGAGGATGTGGCGCCGAAGACTTTGTACACCGCTATGCTTTTCGCGTTGGAGTCTGTGTAATAGATGCTTATCGCGACGAGTCCCGAGAGCGAGAGCAGTATGGCGAGGGCGGTCAGCAGCTCAATGAGCCTCAGGCTGCGCATCTCGTCCGAGAGATTCTGCCGGATGAGGTCATCCATATAGCAGCTGTAGTATGTGGGAAGCACGATTCCGTAGGATTCGCGGCATACTTCCTCGTAGACCGCGTTGATCATCGCGGCGGCTTCCTCGTGGTCCCCTCGGGTCCGTATCACCAGGTTCATCCAGTTGCTGCCACCGGTAATGGAGACGATGAGCCCTTCTTCGGCCCTGTTCTCTCCGGGACTGCCAATCACGAAATCGGAGATGACTCCGCATACGGAGTTCCCGTAGCTTTTATGGATATAGCCCTTTCCGATGAAATTTTCGGTCAGGTTCCCGCTGTCCACGTCTTCTCCTATGAGTTTCACGGTGTTTTCAGTGAGCCAGACAGTTCCGGGCGTACAATCTTGGGTCTGGTTCAGGATATTGAAGCCCAGTATGTTGAACGCCGTGGTGTCAAGCACGCAGATGTTGCAAGTGAAGGGCTTGCCGTCGACCTCGTCGCTGGTCGACATCGCCATCGCTCCGGGCAGGCCGGAACAGAGCCCTATGCGGTCGATGCACGGCAGTTGGGCGAGTCTTTCCTGGAGCACGGTCCTGTCGGTCTGCGACAGACTTGTATTCAGATAGTAGATGTCGGTATAGTCGCAGCCCACCGGGCGGTCGAGCATGTGGCGGGTCTGGAGTTCCATGGTCGTCGTGAGCGCAATCAACGCTACTGACACGACATTCTGGATGATTATGAATATCTTGCTGAAGATGCGCCTGTCGCTTCTCCTGAACTCGCCCTTGACGGTGGCTATGGGAGATATGCGGGAGGCGAGCATGGCGGGCACGACACCTGCAAGAATGCCCGTGAGCAGGCATGCGAGAACATAGGCGGGCAGGTTGCCGGCGCCGAACATGTCCTTGACATTGAAAAGCGCACTGGAGGAGACGGATTCCGCATCCATCGCCAGCCTTCCGAGAACAGGGGTGAGCGCGGCCGCAATCATCATGGCGATACAGAAGCACAGGGCGGTGAAAGCCACGGATTCCGAGACGTATTTCATGAAGATGTCCTTCCGTCCGGAGCCGAGCAGCCTGCGTGTGGCCATCTCCACCGACCTCTTGCCCACGAGCGCGGTGTTGAGGTTGATGTAGTTGAGCAGCGCGAGCAGGAGCAGGGCGGCTCCGGCGGCGGTCATGTTGCGGATAAGTCCGGCCTCTCCCTTTTCAAGGAAGACATTCCCTTCGCTGAAATAGAATTCGTCCGAACGCATGAGAGATAGTTTCCCATAGACGGATTCGGTATCCTTGAACAGCTCGTTCAGCTTGTCGTTCACGGAGCGGATATCGCATCCTTCCGTCAGTCTGACGAACACAAGGACATTGCCGAATGTATTAAGCGGCTGCTCCTTGTACTGGAGCATCGGGCCGTAGGGAGCGTAGTCGTTGATGATGATGTCGGCGGGCCGCAGCAGCCCTTTGCCGAAATCCTTGAATATTCCTGCCACGATGAAGCTGTCACCGTCGATCTGAAGCTGTCTTCCTTCCAGCTCGTCTCCTCCTGCGAGTCTGCGGGCGAAGCTCTCTGAGAGGAACGCTCCTGTGACGCTGAAGCGGTCTGGTGAGCCCTTGAGGAACTCTATGTCGAAGAAATCGAAAAAGCCGGCATCCGCGCACATTATGTCGGACAGGAATGTCTTTTCCCCGAACTCGCAGACGCAGTCTTCGTACGCGCCGCTGAACATGGTCACAGCTTCTGCTTCAGGAAGTCCGGACAGCCTGTCAGACACGCCGTAGCACAGTAGCCCGTCGCCTTTCCAAGTGACCGCGTAGGTGTTTTCATAGTCTGGTACCGCCCGGGATATCCTTCGCTGCGCTCCGGTGTAGCTGAATACGGTTATCACCAGCGCAAGGGACAGAGCCAGTCCCGCGAGGTTGATCAGGCAGTAGAGCCTGTTGCGCATAAGGAAACGGAAAAATGACTTCATCGGCTATTCGTTCTTGATTTCTTCATGGCGTCAGAATACAAGCACGTCCTTGTCTCCGAAGTTGTCGTAGCCGGAGATTATGACCTTTTCGCCGGGACTCAGGCCTTCAAGAACCTCGTAGTACTGGGGGTTCTGCCTGCCTATGCGTATCTCGCGGCGCACTGCCCTGTCGCCGCTCCCGTCGACTACATATATCCACTGGCCGCCGGTCTGCTGGTAGAAGCTTCCGCGCGGGATCAGCACCGCCTCCTCGGGCTGGCCGAGCTGGAGGTTCAGGTAGTAGGTCTGTCCGGTGCGTATGTTCTCGGGCTGCTGGCCGGTGAACTTGAAGTCGGCCTTGAACTTGCCTTCGCGCACCTCGGGGTAGACCTTGCGTATTGTCGCGCCGAAGGTCTCGTCCTGACGCTCGAAGGTTGCGTCGAGCCCCGCGGACACGCGGTCGATATAGTGCTCGTCGATCTGCGCCTCTATCTTGTAGCTGCTCAGGTCGTTGATCTGGCCTATCTTCGTTCCGGAGGCTATGGACTGGCCGAGCACGGCATCCAGCAGCCCGAGTTCGCCGTCGATCGGGGCCTTGATGTCAAGGTTGTCCTTGCGGCGGCGTATCATCTGCATGTTCACGCGCATGTTCTCAAGGCTCTCCTCCATCTGTTCGATTTCGGCTGTGCGGTAGAGGCTGTCCTGGAGTTCGCGGTTGCGCACGAGTGCGAGCTTGTCGAGAGAGAGCTGGTAGTCCTCCTCGGCCTGCAGCCAGAGCTCTCTGGCGATCAGTTTCTCGTCGTAGAGGGCTTTCTGCTGCTCGTACGCCCTTCGGAGCCGGCGTACCTCCATTTCGAGCTGGAGCCTTTCCTGCTGTACGCTGAGCTTCTGCTGCTCCATGGAGATCATGGTGTTGCGCAGGATGTTCTCCTTCTCGGCGAGCTCTGCCTCGGAATTGAGGATCTGCATGTCGAGGTTTTCGTTGCTCAGGCTCAGGATCACGTCGCCCTTGCGGACCTGGCTGCCCTCTTCGATGTATATTTCTTCGACTACTCCGCCTTCGAGCGGGCTTATCTGTATTGTCGTCATCGGCTGCACCTGTCCGCTGATACGGATGTAGTCGTTGAATTCTCCCTGTTCGGCCGTGGCGATGTTGAGCGTGTCGCCGTTCACCCTGAGGGTGGAGGCGTTGCCGCGCAGCGCGATCCAGAGGATGAATGCGAGAAGCAGCGCTCCGAGCCACCACGGCAGAGCCTTCTTTGAGAACACGAGGGCGAAGCCCTTCTTCTTTTCGAGTATCTTGTCCATTATCTTTTGTTTTTGTTATCGTTGGTTGAGATGTCTGCGGTCATCGGTCCGTGCGACAGACGGCATGTTTCCCTCGGAGAGGTTCCGCTGCGCTCCATCGACTTTCCTTCACTTCGTTTCGGAGAGTCGCCCGCTCACTGCCGCGGGCGGCAAGCCTCTCCGAGGGAAACATGCCGTCTGTCGCATTGCCGGAGGGAACAGCATATTGTCAATTATCCAAGCTATATTATTGATGAAAGCGGAAGCCATGTTCTTTGTCCGTCGTGTGTTCGCTACCATTGCTGTTCGAGATAGGGGATGCCGTCGTAGTATGAGACCACGGCTTTCTTAATATTGTACTGGAGCAGGGTGTTGAGCCTCTCCGTCATGGCGGTCAGGTAGCTTTCGGTGGCCGTGCGGAACTCTATGGGGGAGATCAGGCCCTGTTCAAGCTTGCTCATGTTGAGCCTGTAGGCCTCCTGCTGCACTTCGGCCATGCGCTCCGCCTGAAGAAACGCCGCCGATGCGCCGTCGCGGTCCTGAATGGCCCGCATCACCTCGGCCTCGACCTCGCGTACTTTCTGTTCGTATTCCGCGGCCGCTTTTCTGTAGGCGTTGCGTTTCCTCGCTATGTTGGAGTGGCGCGAGAGCCGGTCGAAGATGGGGATGTTCAGCGTAAGCTGCACATATTCGCCTCCGTTGTTGGTGAACTGCGAGCGGAAAGGATCGGT
>DVLC01000051.1 GCA_018715685.1 Candidatus Cryptobacteroides merdipullorum | reverse complement strand
TCATATTCGCCCAGGTCCGTGACCTCCACGGGCATGGTGTACATGTAGCTGCTGTAGGCGCCGAAGAGCCAGCCGGTGATTTCCAGCATGTGGCCGTTGTACTTGTCCCTGAAGTCCTCGGTCATGTAGTCGAGGCTTCCGATATACGAGGTTCCGTCAATGTCCACGTTGGTGTAGTTGCCGGACTTGTACACATAGCCGGTGTAGCTGACATACTTCACCTCGGGGGCGTCCATGTAGGCGTCGATTTCCGTGGCGGTGAAGGTTTCGGGCTCGGGATAGACATATTCTTCGGTGCCGGTCTTCTCGAGCGTGCTGCCTTCCCCGAACTGGAGCAGGCCGTTGCGGCTTTCGGTCCTTCCGCTTACGCTGACGATGTCTCCGGCGGCGAACTCATGCTCGCTGCCGAGGAAGACATAGATGCTGCTGCCCTCCTGCTCGACCAGCACTCCGCGCTCGTTGCGTCCGGTCACGACGGCCCCGCTCACGCTGTAGCTCTTGCCTTCGCCGCCTTCGAGGACCTCGGCTATGGTGGCCTCGGTGCTGCTTACGGTGAACCTGTCGGCGGTCAGCCGGATGTCATCCAGGTTGCGGGGCGAGATCTGGAGGGTCGAGTTGTAGACCCCGGCGATACCGGCCACGCTTCCGCTCTTGTCCTCGGGTATGGTCTCGGCAGCGTATGAGGCTCCCTGCATGGTGCGCAGGGTCCAGGTGCCGCCGTCCTTGGTCTCCATGGTCACGTTGCCCTTGTTGGAGTCGCTGTTCCAGGTTCCGCTCTCGCCTGCTGCGGGCTGGGTGCGCTCGATCATCACATACTGTGATTCGTAGTCGGCGATCTCGTCGGCCGTGATGACGACCGGTTCAGGGACGCTGACCTTCTCGACCGCGGCCGGGGCGTTGTCCGTGGCAAGCTGAAGCAGTCCGTTGTAGAACTGGGCCGTGGCGTCGGAAAGCGAAACTTCGATCACGTCGCCCGGTTCGAAACTGTTGTTCGCGGCACTGATTTCAAGTGCGAGACCGGAGCCCCCCTTATCGCTGTCGTCAACGACGTTCACGATGAAGCTCTGGCAGTTTCCGCCGTCTTTGTCGGATACCACTATTCCCTTGAGTGTCATGGCTCTCAGGGTGCCGGAAAGGTCGGTGTCAGTGTTGTCTCCAGGGTTTTCCGCAAGGACGAGGCTGCGGATTTCGGCGACATTCGTCCCTTCGGTTTCCGGTTCAATCGGATTCTTCTGGCATCCGTACGAACCGGCCAGAAGAACCATGGCCCCTGCAGCGCAGAGGGCATTTCTGATGATGGAATTCTGCATAAAGACTATTGATTGGATTTTGCGGCGCAAAGATAGTCACTAATGCAGAAATACCATGTCGGAAGCTGTTTTAATTTTGTTAAACAGTTTATTGAATATCGCTTGGTTCCGCTCCTCCGCCGAGCGCGTGGTAGAGATAGATCACGCTCTGGATTTCGGCGAACTTGTCGGACGACTGGGACAGTTCGGCCTGGAGCAGGGTCTGCTGCGCGGTGAGGACTTCCAGGTAATTGGTAAGTCCGTGCTTCATCAGCAGATTGGTGTTCCACACCGCGGCCTGCAGGTTCATTATGAGCCTCCGGTCCACGTTCAGCCTGTCCCTTGCGGTCTGCCAGGCGACCAGGGCGTTGTTCACTTCGGTGCCCGCGTCTATGAGGGTCTGCCTGAAAGTCAGCAGGGCCTCCTGCTGCTGCATCTTCGCTATCTTGAGCCGCGCGATGCTCGTCCCGCGGTCGAAGAGCGGAGCCGTCAGTGAGGCGAGGGCGCTGGCAATCCATCCGGCAGGGTCGGTGACCGCGCTGCCGAGGGCGGTGGACCATCCGGCCGAGCCTCCGAGGGTCAGACTCGGGTAGAAGTACGACCTCGCGAGATTTTCTGCATAGAAGCTTTCCGCAAGCGCGTATTCCGCCTGACGCACGTCGGGCCTGAGCTGCAGCAGGTGCAGGGGTACGCCAATCGACAGGTTGTCCGGAAAGCTCTGATCGTCGAGCCTGCCGCGCTGTATCTTTCCGGGGGCTATGCCGAGCAGGGCCGAGAACGCGCTTTCCTGTTCGTAGATCTGCTGCTGCATCGAGAGTATCGAGGCTTCGACCTGGAGCTTGTTGGCGCTTGCCTGGAGAACCGCGGCCTCGTTGGTCTTTCCGGCGCGCTTCAGGGCCGAGAGCGAGCGTATGTTCTCGTCCCAGTTGCTCATGGTCCTCTTGCTGATCTCCATCTGCTGGTCGAGCATCAGCAGGGTGTAGTAGCTGTCGGCTATGGTGGCGATAAGCTTGGTCCTGACAGCCTGAGAATAGGCTCTTGACTGCTCCAATGCGGCTTCGGCACCCTTTTTCGTGTTTCTCGTCTTCGCGAACGCATCCACCTCCCACTGCACTGAAGGCGCCACTGAGAATGTCGGGCCGCCGGTCGATGCGCCGAGTTCGGCGCCGAGCGAGGCGGATGGAAGGAAGGCGAGCCTGGAAGCCTCGAGAGTGGCCTCCGCCTCCTGCACCTTGAGCAGGGCGATGCCGAGATCCGTGTTGTTGGCGAGTCCGGTGCGGATGTATCCGCGCAGCAGGCTGTCGGCGAACAGCTCCTCCCACGTCAGGAAGGCTATGGAAGTCGAGTCGTTGCTTACGGCCTCTGTCGGAATGTTGGTGTAGAGACTGTCGACAACCGGCATTTCGGGCCGTTCGTAGCTGGTGTATATGCCGCATGCCGAGGTCATGAGCGGCAGCAGTATTGCGAGAATGAGTGATTTCTTCATTGGTTCTCCTTTTTTCTGTTTGGCATGATCCGCTCCTCTATCTTCATGAAGAGCATGATGAGAATCGGCACGATGAACAGCAGGGCTATGGTTCCTATGAGCAGTCCGCCCACCGTCCCCACTCCGATCGAACTGTTGCCGTTGGCCCCGACTCCGCGTGCGAACATCAGCGGCAGCATGCCGAAGATCATGGTCAGCGAGGTCATCAGGATCGGGCGGAACCTCACCTTCGCGGCTGAAATGGCCGCCGCCGCGATCGACATTCCCTGCCGCCTCTTCTCCGTCGCGTACTGGGTCAGCAGAATCGCCGTCTTGGCGAGCAGGCCGATGAGCATCAGCAGTCCCACCTGGAGGTATATGTTGTTTTCAAGTCCGAAAAGACGGGCGAAGAGGAAGCTTCCTGCCAGGCCGAACGGAACCGACAGCAGTATCACTATCGGAATGAGCAGACTCTCGTACAGCGCGCAGAGAATCAGATAGATGAATATCGCGCATATTGCGAAGACGATCACGGTTGACGATGCCGACGAGGCCTCCTCGCGCGTCATTCCGCCGAATTCGAAGCTGTAGCCGGCGGGCAGCTGCTGTGCGGCCACCTCGCGTATGGCCTTGATGGCCTCTCCGGAGCTGTGTCCGGGAGCCGCCGAGCCGTTGACGGATATCGAGGAGAACATGTTGAAGCGCGAGAGCGACTGTGCGCCGTAGATTCTTGTCAGCTTCAGGTACTGGTTCACCGGGGACATCTCGCCCGAGGAGTTCCTGACGAACATGTTCGCGAACGAGTCTGTGTCGAGGCGGAATTCCGGCGAGGACTGCACCATCACGCGGTAAAGCTTGGAGAAGAGGTTCATGTTGGAGGCGTAGCTTCCTCCGACATAGGTGGCGACCACGTCGAGCACGTCACCGGGAGACACTCCGTTGCGTATGCATCTCGCAGCGTTGACCTCCACGAGGTACTGGGGGTATTTGGTGTCGAAGGAGGTGTTCGCCCCGGAGATTTCCGGACGGCGGTTAAGAGCCTCCACGAAGTCGTAGGTCACGGTCTTGAGATCCTCTATGTCTCCGCCCTTGCGGTCCTGGATGTGGACCTCGAATCCGCTGGTGGAGCCGTATCCGGGAATCATCGGGCGGGTGAAGATCGTGATTTCCGCGGCCGAGATGTCCGAAGTGAGCCTCCTGATCTCGGCTATTACGGAGTCGATGTCGTCGCCTTTGCCCTTCCTCTCGCTCCAGTCCTTGAGTCTGATGGTGAACATTCCGTTGGACGAGCCCTGTCCGCTGATGGTTCCGCTTCCCGTCGTCGAGGAGTAAGCCTCGATCTGCGGTATGCCGGCTATCCTGCGTTCGACTTCGTCCATGACCCTCGAGGTCTGCGACATGTTGGTGCCTGGAGGAGTGCGTATGTCCACATATACGGTTCCCATGTCCTCGTTGGGCACGAATCCGGTCCTCGTGGTCATCATGAGGTACACCAGTCCGCCGACAGCGACGAGCAGCAGCCCGCCGGTGAGCCATCTGTGGCGCGAGAGGAAGAACACGGAGCCGCGGTATTTGAGCAGCACCTTGTTGAATCCGGTGTCGAAGGCGTGGTGGAACCTCGTCGAGAAGCTCATTTTCGTTCCCTTGACATAGTCTCCGTGGGGAGACATCATCAGCGCGCACATGGCAGGGCTCAGGGTCAGCGCGTTCACGAGCGAAATCGCCACCGCGACTGCCATCGTGATGCCGAACTGGTAGTAGAACACGCCGGAAGTGCCGCCCATGAAGCTCACCGGGATGAACACGGCGATGAACACGAGGGTGGTGGCCACGAGGGCCCCGGTGATGCCGTCCATGGCCTTCACCGTGGCCTGATAGGGGGAGCTTATGCCTTCGTCGAACTTGGCCTGGACGGCTTCGACCACGACTATGGCGTTGTCCACCACGGTTCCTATGACTAGAACCAATGCGAACAAAGTCAGCATGTTGAGGCTGAAGCCGGCTATGTAGATGAACGCGAAAGTTCCGACCAGCGAGACTATTATGGATACGGTGGGGATTATCGTGGCCTTGAAGCTCTGCAGGAAGATGTAGACTATGAGAACCACGAGCAGTATGGCTTCAAGCAGAGACTTGATCACGTTGTGGATGGACGCGTCGAGGAAGTCCTTGGTGCTCATGAGGTCAACGAGCTCGAGTCCCTTGGGCAGCTGTGCCTGGAGCTCCACCATGAGCTCGTCGATCTGCTTGATGACCTCGTTGGCGTTGGAACCGGAGGTCTGTGCTATCGTGCACAGGGTGCCGACATGACCGTTGACCCTTCCTATATATTCGTAGCTCCTGGCTCCGAGTTCGACTCTCGCCACGTCCTTGAGCCGCAGCAGGGTTCCGTCGTCCTGGGCCTTGATCACGAAATTCTCGTAGTCCGCGACGTCCTCATAGCGGCCGCGGTAGCTGAGTATGTATCTGAAGGTGTTGTCGGACTCGGCTCCGAGCGTGCCGGTGGGGGACTCGAGGTTCTGTTCGTCGAGCACCGCCCTGATGTCCGAAGGCATGAGCCCGTATTTCGACATCTTGCCCGGGTCGAGCCAGATGCGTAGCGAATAGTCGGAGCCGCGCACATCGACTTCGCCCACTCCCGGAACGCGCGAGAGCTGGGGCTCGATGTTGATTTTCAGATAGTTGTTTATGAACTTGTCATCGAAGGAGTCATCGGGGCTGTAGAGGGCGATGCTCTTGATGTTGCTGGTCTGGCGCTTCCTGACCGTGACTCCGCTGCGGGTGACTTCCGAGGGGAGGAGACCCTGGGCAGAAGCGATTCGGTTCTGCACGTTGACCATGGCCATGTCCGGGTCGGTGCCTTGGCGGAAATAGACCTGGATGTTGGCGGAACCTGTGTTGGTCGCCGTAGATACCATGTACATCATGTCTTCCACGCCGTTTATGGCTTCTTCGAGAGGCACTATGACGCTCTTCTGGACCGTGGTGGCGTTGGCTCCGGTATAGGTGGCTCTCACGCTTATGGTCGGAGGCGCGATCTCCGGGAACTGCTCGATGGGCAGATTGACGAGGGAGATCACTCCCACCAGGAGTATGGCCACCGAAATCACGCCCGAAAGTACGGGGCGGTCGATGAATGTCTTGATGTTCATGGCTGCCTACTCCTCCTCTGATGATTCTGATGCCATGAAATCGCCGGCGTTGGGGATTACGGTTCCTTCCTGCACCAGTCCCGCGCCTTCGGAGATGATTACGTCTCCCACCTCAAGGCCGTCCTCCACCACGTATTCGCTGCCGTTGTTGACGCTCGCCACCTTGATCTGGGCCGAGGAGGCCTTGCCGTCCACGACCTTGTAGACGAAGATTCTGTCCTGGATCTCAAAGGTCGCCGACTGCGGGATCACTATGCAGTCGTTCATCTGGTGGGGTATTATCACCGAGCCGCTGCCTCCGTCGCGCAGCAGATGGCTGCGGTTGGGGAAGGAGGCGCGTATGCTGATGGCGCCCGTGGTCTGGTCGATGGTTCCGCTCAGGGCGGTGATTCTTCCGCTCTGGTCATACAGGCGCCCGTTGCTCATCTCCAGCTGCACCGCCGGGATGTCCTTGAATGCGTTCATGCTGCCGTTCTCGAGCATCATGTCGAGCATCTGGTTCTCGGCCATCGAGAAATAGGCGTATATCTGGCTGTCGTCCGAAACCTTCACCAGAGGTTCCGCTATGCTGCTGCTCACGAGTGCGCCGACGCGATAGGGGGTCATGCTGGCGACTCCGTTCACGGGAGAGCGGACTTCGGTGTACGAGAGGTTGTTGTATGCCCTTGTCTCCTCCGCCTGTGCGAGGGCCAGCTTGGCCTCCGCCTCCACGAGGTCGTTCTGTGCCGTCATGAGGTCGAATTCCGACACCACTTCGTTCTCATAGAGGTCCTGGGTGCTCTCGAGCACGAGCCTGGCGGTCGAAAGCGCGGCTTCGGCGCTCTTGACGTTGGCCACCGCTATTTCGTACGCGGCCTTGTACTGGGTCTGGTCTATTATGAACAGAATGGAGTCCTTGCGGACCGGATCACCTTCGTTGATGCGGATCTCGGTTATCATTCCGCTGACCTGCGGCCGTATCTCCACCGTCTGGCGTCCGCGAAGAGTCGCGGGGAACGAGGAGTTCAGAAGCCGGTCGCTGAGTTCCACTCTCATGAGCGGGTAGGTCTTCTCTTCTGTCTGTACGGTGCGCTGCTCCTTGCAGGCGGGAGTGAGCAGCAGTAATGTCAGGGCTGCTGCCAAAATGGATATTTTCATCGGCTAAATAATTTTGCGGCCGATGTACTATCAAAAATCGTGCTAAAAATCCGTTCCTGGCGGGGCCTTGTGTCTTCAGCGGGAGGCTCCGGCGGAGAAGTGTCCCAGAAGGTCGAACGACCATGTGAGTCCGAGCCGGAACTGGGTGAACGGCCAGTCCTGGAATCCGTACTGCACATATATGAAGGGAGAGAAGTCGCCGAAATGCAGGTCCAGTCTGGACTTGATGCTCTGCGGGAAGTCCCCGCTGTCTATTCCATAGGACGCGGCCCAGTCCTTCTCGCGCCCCTTGTACTGTCCGTACTCGACATAGAGGCCCGCATGACGGCTTTCCCATGCGAGACGCGCGCCAAGAAGCAGGGCGTCATTCTGAGTCCCTTCGCCGATCTGCCAGCATACGAATCCTGCCGTGCCGGAGAGCCTTATGCTGCCTGCCTTCTCTCCGAGAGGGAAACTCTTCCCGACGGAGACGTCGAAGAAGTATCCTGGGGCGTCGTAGTGCCGTGCGGCTTCATGGTCGTCGCCCGTTGCCGACAGTGTCGATGCCCGGACCGCCACGGACGGCACCAGCCTCCTTTCCTTGAGCGCCTGGATTTCAATTCCGAAGTAGAGGTTTCCCGAATCGTTGCCCTTCAGCGGCAATGCTCCCGGGGCGAGATTCCTTGCCGCCCTGGTCGCAGGGGTGTCGAAATAGAACTCATGGAATTCCCCCCATATCGTGAAGCTGGCCCTGTCGGTCCACAGCGGGACGCTCAGCCTGAATGTCGGGGCGAAGGTCCAGTCGCGGTTCTCCCTGCCTCCGGCTCTTCCCGCGACGGCGTCGCCGGACAGCTCCACATGGAGTCCGTCATGGATGCGCCCGTCGAGCAGGTCCGGGACAGGGAAGGCATACGGCCCGAAATATCTGGTGGAAACACCGGAAAATTCAGGCTGCTGTCCAGAATCAGCCGTCTGTCCTTCCGCCCGCAGCGGAATCAGCATCAGAGCGCATGCCAGCGCAGTGGGGATGAGTGTTTTCATGACGCTGCAAAATTACGAAAAAAGCGGCGAAGATTGCTCTCCGCCGCTTTTGTGCTCCCTTAGGGGCTCGAACCCTAGACACCCTGATTAAGAGTCAGGTGCTCTACCAACTGAGCTAAGGAAGCAAAATTTCAACTCGTGACCCGTTCGGGGCTCGAACCCGAGACCCCCACATTAAAAGTGTGATGCTCTACCAACTGAGCTAACGAGTCCTCCGTTTTGGGATTGCAAAGGTATCCTTTTCCTGCGAATTCTCCAAATATTACAGCGAAAAATTTTAAAAAACCTTTCTTCCGTCTGACAACGAGATATTTGCACGGGATTTTATACCTTTGTGACCATGAAAAAGAGAATATGCCTCGTGGCCGTAATCTTGACCCTCGGCCTCGTTTCCTGCAGAAAGGAAAACAGTGTGGATCTGTCGGGAATCTGGCAGGTGAGCCTCGACAGCCTGACGACTTTCCAGCCCATGCAGCTGCCCGGTACCACCGACCTTGCCGGTCTCGGCCAGCCGAATACGCTCGAACCGGCGATCAGCGGCGAGCAGATCCAGCGTCTGACCCGTAAATATTCGTTCATCGGGGCGGCGTTCTACACAAGGGAGTTCAGTGTGCCGCGCGGCATGGAGGGGAAACCCCTCGAACTGTCGCTTGAAAGGGTTCTGTGGCAGAGTTCAGTGTGGATTGACGGCGAACGGCTCGAAGGGGCGGAGGAGAGCCTGACTACGCCTCACCGCTACCTGATTCCGGAGGGGCTTGCCGCAGGGACGCATGAGATAATGCTGCGCATAGACAACCGCAAGCGCTACGACATCTCATGGCGCGATCTGGCGCATTCATATACCAATGACACCCAGACTATCTGGAACGGAGTGCTCGGAGACATGACTCTCAGGGCGCTTCCCGCCGTGGAGATAGCCCATACTGACATATATCCCGACGCGGAGAACCTGAGCGCGAGAGTGCTGACGGCCATTGTGCGCCACGATCCTGAAATTTCGGAGACGGTGCTGCGGCATACACTTGACGGCGGCAGATCCGGGAAGGCCGAGGTTGCCATGACAGGGGACACCACCATGGTCGAGTTCACGCTGAAGTTCGACTCCGACGACGCGCTGTGGGATGAATTCTCGCCTGTCCTGCATACGCTCGACCTCACCGCCGGCGAAGACCGGAGCAGCGTCCGTTTCGGACTCAGGAGCATAGGCACGGACGACGGTAGAATCACCGTGAACGGCAGGAAGGTCTTCCTGCGCGGTGCGCTTGACTGCTGCATCTTCCCGCTGACCGGCTTCCCTCCGACAGATGAGGAAGGCTGGCGCAAGGAGTTCGAAGTCTGCCGCGAATGGGGCTACAATCATATACGCTTCCATTCCTGGTGTCCTCCCGAAGCGGCGTTCAACGTCGCCGACGAGATGGGTTTCTATCTTCAGGTGGAGCTTCCCGCGTGGTCCAAGGCTGTGGGCACCGAAGCGGTCGACAGTTTCCTGCGTGCGGAATATGACCGTATCGTGCGCAGCTACGGCAACCATCCTTCGTTCTGCATGCTCTCCTGCGGCAATGAGTTCGACAGTGGATATGAGTTCCTGAACGAACTGCTCGCATATATGAAGCGCACGGATCCGCGTCACATCTATACCAACAGCACATATTCGATGGGAGCCGGACACAAGGGACGTCCGGAACCGGAGGATCAGTATATGATAGCGTCCCGCACGCTTCGCGGGCAGATCCGCGGGCAGAACTATCTCGGCTCGCGCACTCCCGATTTCCGCAGCGACTATTCGGCATACGCGGTGGGAGTGGACATACCTCTGATATCGCATGAGATAGGACAGTATTCCGTATATCCCGACCTGCGCGGCATAGACAAGTATACCGGCACGCTGGAACCTCTGAATCTCAAGGGTATGCTCAATGTTCTCGAAGAGAAGGGCCTGCTCGACAAGGCGGAGGACTGGACGCTTGCGTCCGGCAGACTTGCCGCCATATTATATAAGGAGGAGGTCGAAAGGGCCATGAAGACTCCCGGCCTCGCTGGTTTCCAGGTGCTCGGACTCCAGGATTTCAGCGGTCAGGCCACGGCGCATGTCGGACTGGTCGACGCTTTCTGGGACGGCAAGGGACTGGTGGATCCTGCATGGTTCCGTCAGGCCAACGCCCCCGTGGTGCCGCTCGTGCGTTATGAGAAACCCTGCTGGACATCCGACGAGACTTTCACCGCCGGGGTGGAAGTGGCGAACTACTGGTCCGACGACATCTCGGGCATGCTCGAATGGAGGATGCTGAAGGGGGACGAGGTGCTGGCATCCGGAGAAATGGCCGCGGAGCTTCCTACGGGACAGACTTCTCCGGTCCGTGACAGCATTGCCGTCGATCTTTCCTCCGTAGGCGACTGCCCGGCCCGCCTGACCCTGGAGCTTGCCGTAAGGGATTCCGAATGGAAAAACAGCTGGAGCGTCTGGGTGTATCCGGCCGGGAAGTCTGCGGACTTCGGTGAGGTGGTGCTTGCCAGAACGGTCGACGCCGCACTGGAAGAGCTCGGCGAGGGCGGCACCGTGCTGCTTGCTCCCGATCCTTCGAGCCTGAAGGGCGAGCCCGGGAAGTTCGTGCCGGTGTTCTGGAGCCCCGTGTTCTTCCCTCATGAAGCCGGCACCATGGGCATACTTTGCGATCCCGCGGATCCTGCGCTGGCTTCGTTCCCCACGGACATGCATAGTGACTGGCAGTGGTGGAATCTTGCCGTACATTCCAAGGCACTGGTTCTCGACGGGATGTCACGCGAGCTGCGTCCCATAGTTGAGGCCGTGGACAACTTCGTGATGAACCGCCGCCTGGCCTACGTATTCGAGGCCGAATGCGAGAGCGGAAGGCTTCTGGTGTGTGCGATGGACATCTGCAGCGAGGAGGCGCAGTCGCGTCCCGAGTGCCGCGCCCTGCTTTCAAGCCTGCTGGAATATATGAATTCTCCGGCGTTCAACCCATCCGGAAGGCTGAAGGCCGGAGAACTGAAGTCTTTCCTGAATTAGGTTTTATATAAACATAGTAATGTGATGCAAGGTCTTTGGACGATTCTGCTTCTGATTGTCTCCAATGTCTTCATGACATTCGCCTGGTATGGCCACCTCAAGCTTCAGGAGCTGAAAATATCCGACGGCTGGCCGCTGATCTGTGTGATCCTGTTTTCATGGGGCGTGGCCTTCTTCGAGTATTGCGCGCAGGTTCCGGCGAACAGGTTGGGCTCCGCGATAAACGGGGGCCCGTTCAGCCTCGTGCAGCTCAAGGTGATACAGGAGGTCGTGTCGCTGATAGTGTTCACGGTGATCATAACCTTCCTCTTCAAGGGCGAAGGCATACACTGGAACCATGTGGCGGCCTTCGCCTGCCTGGTGATGGCGGTGTTCTTCGTCTTCATGAAATAGAGGGGTTTCTGACGATGGACGCGCTGCAGAGCGTCTGTCCGGAGGCTCTTGCGATGAAGAGTATCTCGTCCGGGCCTCCCTGTCTGAGCCCGGTGGAGATGTCGGTGCCCCTGAGGGCCTCATGCTTGTAGTTTACGTCCAGCCTCAAGGGTGCGTCGACACCGATCATCTGCTCCGGCAGCATGTCGAACATCATGTCCACGTACCGGACGTTGTTGAGGTGTCCGTTGAAGTCGCAGTCGGTGTAGCCTATCCTGCGCATGTTCTCGACCTCGGGGCTGAAATCCCTGATTCTTCTCGGATTCCGGCAGGGGATGCCGGGTCCGGCGGCGCTGTCCCTGATGTCGGGGAACACGGGCTTCCTCGAGCTTTTGTCTATCACGCACCATTCGGTCGTGCCTCTTCCCACCTCTCGTCCGCGGCTGTCCTCCATGCGCACGCATCTGTGGTAGGTGAGCCCGCTTCCCGGAGCCGGCCATACGCTGACGAATATGTCGCTGTACAGGCCTGGGCGGAAGTCTATCTCGAATGCGGAGCGTATCAGTATCCAGCTCATGTTGTCTTTCGCCATCACGTCGAGTCCGTAGCCTTCCGTCCTTATGTTGCGGCTAATCGCGCTGATCATCTGGCCGCAGAGCGAGGGAACGGTGATGAGTCCGTTGAAGTCGGTGTTCTCCGGCACCGCCGAATATTCGTATGTGTTGATGCGTTTCATTTCGTTTCAGTTTTGATGCAAAAGTACGGCGTTGGTGCGACGGGACGAAGAAAATGGTACAAAAGTGTCGAAATAGGTGACTAAACGCTTGTTTTGTGGACTAAATGCGTTATTTTAGGGACGAATTTCGGGATGTCGGATTTTCGTCCCGATACTTTCAGGGACAGGATTTGACTATGGACAATTCATTCAGGCTGCCGCGGGGCTTTTCCTTTCATCTCTTGCATGTGCTTATCATGCCGGCTTTCTTCATCTGCTTCAGCTCCATCTATGATCCATTCTCGATACGGGAGTTCTATCAGCTGGGTGGCAAGAGCTTCTTTTTCCATTTTCTGATGCTGAGCTGCATCATTCTGGCGGTGCTGGCGATAATGCGGCCGATATTGAGCGTGCTGGTGAAGGTCGCGCCGTTCAGACGCTGGCATTATCTGCTGTGGTGTTTCGGCGAGGTGGTGGTGATCAGCTTCTTCACCGCGATGTACACTGCCCTGTTCTACGGCGAGGCTCTTCCGTATTTCATGGCCCTCCCGCTGTGTTTCAAGCATGCCTCCCTGATTCTGGTCTATCCTTACGCCCTTCTCGCTCTGGCTGCGGAGATAGGAAGCCGCAATGCGGCGCTGCAGCTGCGGGATAGCTCGCAGGAGGCCTCTCTCGTGAAGTTCTACGATGAGTACAAGAGGCTCAAGCTGTCGATAGATCCCTCGGCGATACTATATATCAATGCCGAAGCGAATTATGTGAAGATACATTATCTGGAGAATGAGCGGGTGCGCGAGTTCCTTCTGCGCAATTCGATGAAGAGTCTTGAGACGCTTGCGGACAGGCACGGGCTTGTGCGTTGCCATCGTTCCTACTATGTGAATCCCCGGCACATCAAGGTGCTGAGCCGTAACAAGGAGGGGGTCATCATCGCCGAGATGATAGAGGACAGCCTGATGCGTATACCTGTCAGCAAGCAGTATTACGCCCATCTTTCGGAGCTGCTCTGACAGCCGCTTCCTTGTAATGACAGTCGTCTTCGGGGGTAGCTGTCTCGCGTCATCTGCCTTCGAGGGGAGGCTGAAGAATCCGGTTCTAAGAAGTCGAGTAGTCGTAGTCGATCACCACGTCCGAGCGGTAGTCCGGGTAGCACTCGCGGACCTCGGCAATCAGTTTCCTGCGGAAAGCGTCGAGATCCTTGACATTGAAGTCCACGACGGTGTCGAAGGAAATGGTCTTGTCGACGGGGTCGATGTACAGACCGTGGACTTCGAGCACTCCGGGAGTCCTGCGTATCAGATCCATGATTCTGTCGTACATGATTTTCGTGGCGGGGTCCTTCCAGTTCATCGCATGTATCCCTATTGTGAAGAGAATCCCGTATCTGCCCAGTATGCGGCTCTGGATGCGGCGTGTCAGATCCTGTATTTCGTGCGCCGTCATCGTGTCTTCGACTCCTATGTATACTGAACCAAGCTTGCGTCCGGGGCCGTAGTCATGGATTATCACGTCGTACACGCCGAGCACCTCGCTGTTCGAGGCTATTTCTTTCTTGAGCTTTTCGATGAGTCCGTGGTCGACCCTCTCGCCGAGAAGGCGGTCGAGCGGCGACATCACCATCTTGAATCCCGCGCGGATGATGACCGCGGAGATGCAGATGCCGAGCGCTCCGTCCAGCCACGGGACCATCTCGCCGGAAAATACCGTGACCAGGGCGGCTATGAGCGTCGCGGAAGTGATCGCGGCGTCGAACATCGCGTCGCTCGCGGTGACTTTGAGCGTGTCCGAAGCTGCGGCGTCCCCGCTTTTCCTGAAATAGCGGCTCATCAGCAGCTTTGCGGCTATGGCGAGAACCAGTACGGCGAGGCCTGCCCAGGAATAGTCCGACGGCTCCGGATTGAATGTCTTGCGGAATGACTGCACGAGGGAAAAGATACCGGTGGCGAGGATGATCAGCGCGATGGTCATCGTGGTCAGGTATTCGAAGCGGCCGAAGCCGAAGGGGTGATTGCGGTTCGCCGGTTTTCCGGCAAGACTGATTCCGGCGAAGGTCAGCACCGACGACAGGGCGTCCGAGAGATTGTTTACGGCGTCGAGTACTATGGCGATGGAGTTGGACAGTATGCCTATGACCGCCTTTGCGGCGCACAGGGCAATGTTCGCCGCAATCCCCACCGCGCTGGCATGGAGAATCTTCCTTTCTCTTGAACGGATGTCTTTGCTGTCCATGATTCGGTATTTGATCATACAAAGATAGCCGGATTTTGCGGATCTTGTCTACGAATGCCCTATGGTGCAAGGTGGCCGTCAGCCTTTTTCTAAAAAAAAAGAGGATGGCCAGAAAGCCAAAGACTTCCGGGCCATCCTCTTCAGCACTGAAGCAGATTCTCAATATCCGGGATTCTGCATCGCCTGCTTCTCGTCGGCGGTCAGCGGCCTGCCTCCGGTGTTTATATTGTCGAGGAAGGTCTGCGGTATGGGCCTGCGGTAGTGCTTCCCGGGGTCGAAGCTTCCGCCGTAGGTGCTCTCGGCGTAGGCGGCTCCGTTGACGTCGGCCGTCTGTCCGAGAATGTTCCTGAGTTCCTTGCCCCAGGCCTGGTCGTTGAACACGAGACGCTTCTCGAGAGTCTTGGTGCGGGCCAGATCCATCCAGCGCAGGTACTCGCCGTACATCTCGCGGGATTTCTCGTTGAGCAGGTAGCACATCGCCTTGTCGTAGTCTGAGCTGTAGCCGAGCTTGTCCATTATGGCCTGGTCCTCCTCGGGGTAGTTGCCTGAAGTCACGACCGGCAGGACTGACGCCTGACTGTTCATCCTCGCCCTTTCTTCGGGGTCGTCCCAGCCGCCTACCGAATAATAATAGGTGTTCATCGGATAGAACGCGCAGTTGGCGTTGTAGCCGTTGAGTCCGTCCTTGTATGGATTGTAGTGGTAGGCGTTGCCTCCGTCGGTGTAGGCGTCTCTCTCTTCACCGGCACGGAACTGGGCGCGGTCGCGCAGCGGCTTGAGCACTGCCAGACCCTCGTCGATGCTGCCCTGGCGTATCAGGGCCTCGGCCTTGAAGAAGTAGTCCTCGGCTGAACGTGCGAGCACGGCGTCGCGGTAGCTGTAGTTGAGATTGTTCTTCTCGACACCTCCGTCAAAGTACTTCGACAGCGACACATAGAGCTCGTTGTAGTCGGGGGTGAAGCAGGTGCCTATGGCTTCGGTCTTCGTGTCGTCGTAGATTTTCAGGGCCATCACCGTGGGCACGTACTTGCCTGTCCTGTAGTCCATGACTGTGTAGGTGCCGTGGGTGGGGGCCTTGACCAGATTCACCTCGTTCCTGGTCACTCTGATGCCCTGCTCGTCATCGCTGTCGTTTCTGTTGATTATGTACATGACGCCCATGTATTCTCCGTTGTTGCTCGGGAAATACTCGGTCCCGGTATATTTCTGTCCCTGGACTTCGATCTCGGTGTCGGACACGTTATTGACAGCGAGCGTCGTGCGGAAAGACTTCCAGAAGCGGGAGTCGTTCTTGAGGTCGTAGAGGTAGAAGGCGTAGGAAGGGGTGGTTTTCAGGCGCTGGTACTCGCGGGCTCCGGCGATGTCGCGCTTCATGAACTGGAAGGAGCTGTACCAGCTGCAGAAATAGGCGACACCCTTGTTGCTCTTGTGGTAGGACACGTCGGCGTCGGAGCTTCCGGACGAGAGCACGATCTCGGTGTTGGTCTCCGTGATGGAGCTGTCGTAGGCCGTGAAGTTGTTGAACAGATCCTCGAAATTGGCCGCCAGCGGATGCGCCGCGATCACCTCGTCGGCGTAGCGTATCACGTCCTCGAGATCCTGCTCCTTGTAGGGAGCGTTCCAGTCGTCGTTGATTTCAGACGCCCTCCACAGATGGGCTTTCGCCAGATAATGCGCCGCAGTGTACCTGGTCACATAGTTGTAGGTCGCTCTGCCGGCG
The DNA here is from genome assembly GCA_018715685.1 of Candidatus Cryptobacteroides merdipullorum. Taxonomy (GTDB): domain Bacteria; phylum Bacteroidota; class Bacteroidia; order Bacteroidales; family UBA932; genus Cryptobacteroides; species Cryptobacteroides merdipullorum. Next base: position 8,267 of record DVLC01000051.1, on the reverse strand, counting down.
TCGGCGGTAAGCATCGAGTAGGCCTGTTCGAGGTCGGAAATCACCCGCTCGTAGACTTTCTCGCTTGATTCCCTGGTGAATTCGCGCTCGGGAGTGTTTATCTCCTCGGTCACGAGGGGTACGTCGCCGTACTGCATGGTCAGGAACAGGTAGGCGTAGCCTCTGACGAAGAATGCGGTTCCGAGGGTCTCGTCGCGTCCGGCGAAGCCGTCGAGCACGTCGGCCCTGCCTATGATGGTGTTGCAGCGCCCGATGTAGGTGTAGCACTGGTTCCACCATGAATCACTGCCCTGGGTGTTGCCGTTGACTTTCGGAGTCACTTCCGAACCGAGGCGGAAGTCATAGTCGTTCCACATCTGGTTCGACTTGTCGTTCGCGACCATGAACTCGTCGGTTCCGTAGTTGGTGTAGGCGTAGCCCGATTCGCTCGTGAACGGCCATACGAAGAATTCGTACAGAGATCCGGCCATGGACTGCAGGCCTTCCGGAGTGTCGAGCATGTCGGTCGTATAGGAGTCATGCTTGACTTCGGTCAGAAACTTGTCTCCGCACGATGTGCTGCAGAGCAATGCGGCTCCGAGCGCCAGAGACACGGCTGTCGTTTTCAGTATCGTTGTTTTCATTTGTCGTCGTTTGTTAGAAACCGATGTTCAGATTGAATACGAGACCCTTGGTGTAGGTTCCGCTTCCGAGGTCGCTGTCCATCCAGAAAGTGCCCTGATAGATGGAGAAGGGGTTCTTCAGCTGGGCCGAAATCTTGATGTTGTTCAGTCCGAGCGAGTTCACGAACTTCCTCGGAAGGTTGTAGGCCACGGAGATCTGGCGCACCTTCAGGAATGAAGCGTCCCTGACGATGAGGCTGTCATAGAAGGGGTCGCCTCCCGCCGTGCCGAAGATGGGCTTCTGGTAGTCGGCTCCGACCTTGTTGTTCTCGTTCCAGTAGTTGATGCGGCTCACGTTGTCGCGTCCTGTCTGGGCGTTGGAAGTGGTCGCGAGGTAGTCGAAGGCTCCGTAGAGGAAGATCGAGAACTCGAGGTTCCTCCAGGTCACGGTGTTGGTGAATCCGAGATTCCAGAGCGGAGTGGTGTTGCCGAGCACGACTCTGTCGTAGTTCTGGTCTATCTTGTAGTCGCCGTTCTGGTCGACGGGTTTCACCATGCCGGGCTCGAACAGGTGGCCGTTGGCGTTGAATTTCGCCATTTCGGCAAGATCCTCGGCCGATTCGGTCCAGAGTCCGTCGGTCTGGTAGCCGTAGAGCACGTGTATGGGCTGGCCGATGAACAGTCCGTCGGATATCATGTCCTCCTTGCCGTTCTGGAGCTCTATGATCTCGTTGTTGTTGTACGAGAGGTTCACGATGGACTTCCAGGTCAGTTCGCTGTTGGTGATGTTGATGGTGTTGAGAGTGAAGTCGAAGCCCTTGTTGTGGATGATGCCCACGTTGTCGTCGGTCTCGGTGAAGCCGGATACCGAAGGAAGGGTGACTTCGAAGATCAGACCGTTGGTGACATTGTAGTAGAAGTCGAGCACGCCGCTGATCCTGTTGTTCAGGAACGCGAAGTCCGTGCCGACATTGTACTGGGTGGTGGTCTCCCAGCCGAGGGCCTGGTTCGCGAGAGCGCCCGGCGTGTAGTAGTTCACGCTTCCTTCGCCCTTGTGCACGTTGGTCACGGTGTCCATGGTCGGTTTGGTGGAGTATACTCCGACGGAATAGTTCCCGGTCATTCCCCAGCCGACGCGGAGCTTGAGCTGGTCAATCCATGACACATCCTTGAGGAAATTCTCCTGGTCGAGGCGCCAGCCGAGGGCCACCGAAGGGAATCCCGCCCACTTGTGGCCTTCGCCGAGCTGCGAAGCTCCGTCGTAGCGGTAGGATACGGTGGCGATGTACCTGTTCTTCCAGCTGTAGTTGAGTCGGGCCATGTAGGAGGCCATCTGGCTCTCGGTCAGGTCGTTGAAGTAGAGCGCGTCCTTGGTGGTGTTGAGGGTTCCGACCGTGGAGGTGTTGAGGCCCCACCAGGTCTGGGTCATTCCGAGGGCCACGCCGGTTCCGTTCATGTTGTACATCATGAGGTCTTCTCTTGCCCAGGCCTCCTGCAGCAGGGTCGCGTTGAACGAATGGTCGCCGAATTCGCGGCTATAGCTCAGGATGTTGTCGATAAGCCATGAGAAGCGCTTGCGGCCCTGGGATTCGACGTAGTCGGTGCCTTCGTATTTCTTGTTTACGCTCTGGGCCGACTGGTACATGTTGTGCTGGTAGAGGCTGAACTGGGGACCGAAATTGGTCCTGAAGGTCAGGCCCTTGAGAGGCTCCCATATCTGGCCGAAGTCGAGTTCTCCGTAGATCGAGGCCGAAATCTGGTAGCTCTGGTTGGAGGTCGCGGAATTTCCGAGCTCTCCGACTATCGTGGTGATTCTCGTGTAGTCGCCTCCGGGGAAGTCGATGATGTTGCCGTTCTCGTCGTAGGGAAGGGCGTAGGTGAATATCCTTCTTGCCTTGCTGTGCAGGTAGTCGCTGTTGTTGATCGCCAGCTCCTGCACCGAATAGCGGGTGTTGACGGCGCCGCCCATCCTGAACCACTTCACGGGTTTTGCGTCGAAGCTCGCCCTGATGGTGTAGCGCTCGTAGTCCTGTCCGAGGTTCACTCCCTGCTGGTCGAGGTAGCCGAAGGACACGTAGCCGTTGAAATTCTCGTTGCCTCCTGACGCGCTGAGCGAATGCTCCTGGGTCACTCCTATGCGGTCGCTGAACTGCGTCCAGTCGGTGGTGGCCACTTTGGAGCCGTCCCACTTATGGGTCACCGACCAGTCTGCCCTGTCGGCCTCGCTCATGCTGTTCCACTGGTCCCAGGTCAGGTCCCAGCCCCTGAGAATGTTGGCCCATGCGGTCTCGTCCGGTCCGTAGTAGGTGAACAGCGAGCGGTCGGTCGCCAGCGTGGGCTCGTCGGCGCGCGGACCCAATCCTGCATAATAGTAGCCCCAGCGTCGCCAGTCGATGGCTTCGGCCGCCGTCATGCTGGGCACCTTGTCGTAGATCTTGTCGAGGGTTACGGTACCGCTGTAGTTGAGGGTGACCTTGCCGCTGTCGCCGCGCTTGGTGGTCACGAGAACCACTCCGTTGCCTCCGCGGGCACCGTAGATCGCCGTGGCGGAAGCATCCTTGAGGATTTCTATGGACTCGATGTCCTGGGGGTTGATCATGTCGAGGTCGACGCTCTGCCCGATGATGCCGTCAATGACGAACAGGGGAGAGGAGTCGGCCGCGATGGAGTTGGTTCCGCGGATGGTGATGGTTCCCACCGAGCCGGGTCTGATGGCGGCCGTCGAGATTACGACGCCTGCCGCCTTGCCCTGAAGGGCTTCGATGGCGTTGTTGGAGGGGGTTGAGGTGATTTCGTCGGAACTTACGGATACCATGGCTCCTGTTATGTCCTTCTTCTTCATCGTACCGTAGCCGACAGCCACGGCCTCTTCGAGCAGAAGCTTGTCCTCCTCGAGCGCTATGTTCATGTTCGCCGCCGCCTGGGCATGCACGGTGCTGTACCCGATGCATGAAATCTCCAGTTCGCTTCCTTGAGGCACATTCAGGGAGAAAAGTCCGTCAAGGTCTGTGATGGTGGCTGTCTCGGAACTTCTCTCGATGATGGAAGCTCCGACCACGGGCTCTCCGCTTGCGTCCGTGACTTTGCCGGCCGCCGTAATGTTCTGGGCGTGGCTCAAGTCACAGAATGCCATGAGAGCCAAGACGGTGATTGTCAGTGCATGGAGCACTCTGATCTTGGATTTCATAAGCTGTGGATTATTGGTTATTGAGTTTTGGGTGCATTGAGATGCCGGCATACGACGAACGGCCGCCCCATTCTCAGATGGGACAGCCGTTTCATCTCCGTATGTATGTGCCTTTAGCCGATTAGATTCCGTGCATTCCGCTCCTGACCCCCCCCGGATGGCGGCAGAGGCCTGCGGCACGGCGTTATTGTAAGGTTTCAGAATCAAGTTTCAGAGAATTGGCATCAGCGCAAATATATAAATTTTTTTTGATGCGCCTGTGTAATGTTAAAATTTTTATAAATTCGCGGGGAAAATTATAAACCACTTTACCCTTATGAGAAGAGCATTTTTAATTCCTCTGCTGGCGGCAATGCTGGCGGCGGTCTGCCCGGCCGGGGCGGCGGAGCTTGAACTTGCATTTCCCGGAGCGGAAGGCTTCGGAAAATACACGACCGGAGGCCGCGGCGGCCGGGTGATGATCGTGACCAACCTCAACGACAGCGGTCCGGGCAGCCTGCGTGAGGCCGTGGAGGCCGAGGGCCCGAGGATCGTGGTGTTCGAGGTCTCCGGCAACATTCATCTCGAGACTCCTCTGCGCATTGACAACGATGACATCACGATAGCCGGCCAAAGCGCTCCCGGAGACGGCATCTGCCTCTGCGACAGCCCGGTGATCATAAACGCGAGCAATGTGATAATGCGCTACCTGCGCTGCCGTCTCGGCGACAAGTATGTCCATGACTCCGACGGCTTGAGCGGCGGGCGCTACGGCCAGAAGAACGTGATACTCGACCATCTGAGCGTGTCGTGGTCGATAGACGAATGCCTCTCGATCTACAAGACTGAGAATCTCACGGTGCAGTGGTGCCTGGTGGCGTGCAGCCTGCGCGAATCGAAGCACACCAAGGGCGCGCACGGTTTCGGAGGCATCTGGGGCGGTCTCAACGCGACTTTCCACCACAATCTGCTCGCCCATCATTCCAGCCGCAACCCGCGCTTCTCGTCGGTCGAGGGTACTAAGAATGTCGACTACCGCAACAACGTGGTCTACAACTGGGGATTCAAGGCGGCCTACGGCGGCGGCAGGCACGGAGAGATCAATTTCTGCCAGAACTACTACAAGCCGGGCCCCGGAACCGAGAATCCCTCGCGAATTCTCGATGTCTCCGATGACGGTACCAGCAGGTATTACGTGTCAGGCAACTACATAGAGGGCGACAGGGCGGCCACGAAGGACAACCGCCTCGCCGTCGGCGGCAAGAATCCCGAAGTGGCCGTCGTTGCGACCGAATTCCCGAAGGAGCCCATAGAGACCCAGGGACCGAAGGCTCTGATGCGTACGGTGCTGAAGAATGTCGGATGCAGCCATCACCGTGACAGCTTCGACGCAGCGGTGGTGGAGCAGGTCCGCACCGGCACCGCGCCCTGGGGCGACAACGGTTTCATCGATACTCCTTCCGACTGCGGAGGGCTGCCGGCGCTGGCTGAAGGGAAGCCCGCTCCAGACCTCAACCGCAACGGAATTCCTGACGCTCTCGAGTCCCGTTTCAGCGACATCGAGGACTACCTCAACTGGCTTGTGCGCTAGCTGCTCTTTCTGAACAGGAAGAACATCAGCGGCAGTGCGATGATTGCCATGGTCGCGCTGACGGGCAGATATATGCCAAGTCCGGAGAAGTTCACGACCAGATAGGTCAGGAGCAGCAGCGCGACTCCCATTGCGCCGGAGATCAGATAGTGCCGGCGTATGTCGGTGCTGCCGGAGATCGCGCGGCTCAGGTTCGGCACTCCGAGAGATACGAAGCCTATGGGGCCGCAGATGCTCACGACCGAGGTCACGAGGAACATTATCATGAGCAGGCTGACCGCCTTCCGGAGATTCGAGAGTTCGATCTCTCCCCGGAAATGCGCGCTCAGCCTCTTGTGTTGCAGCAGCGCCCATGCCATACCGGCAGCGAACAGGGCAAGCGAGAAGACGATGTCCCAGGCCGTCACGTCCTCCAGCCGGAAATTGGCCGCGCCCCACAGGTAATAGCGCCGCAGCAGTTCGCCGTCGGGCGCGTTTGTCACGACAATGGTGCAAAGCGAGCTGATGAAGGTGCCGAAGATGATGCCGAAGGTGATCAGGTTCTGTGTCGACAGCTTCAGAGTCACGGCGAAGCATACGAGGGTGCACAGCAGGGTGCACGCGAAGGAGCCGACCGTGAGGGTGCACCATCCTGACATCGTGGCCGCGGCCGCTCCGAGGCATGCGGCGGAACCGAGTCCGAGCGAATATACGTCGCCGAGCTGGTTGCGCCACAGATACTGCATCTGTATTCCTCCCACCGGGAGGGCGATGCCTGAAAGGATTACATAGAGAAGGCTCAGCATGGTTTCAGAATTTGACTGAGGCGCCCAGCATCAGGGAGCGTCCGGGCGCGGGGTAGTGGCGTACGACTTCGTAGCGGCAGTCGCAGATGTTTCCGGCTTTCAGGTACACGGTTGCCTCGTCCCGTCCGCGGCTGATTTTCCTGCTTACGCAGATGTCGAGAGTGTTCCAGTCCGGCAGGGGACCTTCGGAGTCCATACGCCCGCCCCTGAAGCACCATGAGGCGGAAAGTTTCCAGCCTCCCGCCGCGACATCGCCCGCCGTCGTCGCGGAATGTCGCGGGATGCCGGTGATCTGCTGCCCGAAGGTGGCGCTGTCAGGAGTCCTGTCCTCTGCGTTCTGAAGTGAATATGCGGCGGAAATCCCGGCCGACCATATCCCGGAGTTCCAGCGCAGCTTCAGCGATGCGTCGAGTCCGGCGGCTTCGACCTTGCCGACATTGTAGGGAAGCCAGATCGAGGGGTCTGCCTCCGTGGGTGCGGACACGATCTTGTCTTTGAGAATGTTGTAGAATCCGTTCAATTCGGCTCCGACTTGCCATGACGAGCCGTATCTCCGATTCCATTCGAAGCCCAGACCGCTCAGCAGCGCGTCTTCCGGCCTGAGTCCGGCGTTTCCGTAACCCGGATAGTAGAGTTCGTTGAAGGTGGGCACTCGGAGGGCCCTGCGTGCGAAGGCCGTGGCGCCGAAGCCCGGTCCGAAGTCATAGCGCAGGCTCAAGGACGGAGACAGCGCGTACAGGAAGCGGTCTTTCTCCGCCCAGCCGTCGAATTCGAGGGCCAGGTCCGCCCTGAAACGTCCCGGGGTGAAACTCGTGGCGACGGCCGAGACGATACTCGTCCGGGTCCCCTGATACAGCGTGGTCTCCAGCCGGTTCCACTGGACGCTGGCTGACAGGGAGGCTTTCCACCATGCGCGGATGTCGAAGTTGTGTGCGCTGTTCAGCTGCAGTTCCTGCTGTCTGTAGTCGGTTTCCGACCATTCGTCGCTGTAGTTCAGCCTGTCGTCGGCCGCCTTTGCGCTGACGCTCAGGGAGTACAGCCCGGAGAAGCGTCGCTTCATGCTTCCCTGTATGAAGACATTCATGTCGCTCTGCCTGCTTGCCGAAGGCCAGTTCACGGCTCCCGGCGAATTTCTGTCGGCCTTGTTCCAGTAGAGTTTCGCCTGCCAGTCTCCCCGTCGCATAGCCCCGAAAAGATCGGCTCCGGCCCGGAATTGTTTGAGGCCGTTGTTCTCGCGTTTCTGCCCGTCCCCGTATGGGAAGTCCCCGTCGGTGACGGCGGCGGAGCCGGATACACTGAGAGAGAGCCGGTCGGAGAGCCGGAAGTTCAGCCTTGCGGACGGAAGCCAGGTGTTGAACGAGCCCGCCTCGAGTCCGGCGCTGCCGTTGAAGGAATTTCCGTCGAACGAGGGCCGCCTTGTCTTGAAGTCGAGGCTGTTCTGGGCGTAGTCGACAACGGCCGAGCCGTAGCCGGGCAGATCGAGGAAACCGAGGTCGGCCTGGCCGGTCTGCAGGTTGTTGACCCTGACTCCGTCGATGAAGATCGCGGTGTGGGCGCTTCCGAGACCGTGCATGCTGACGCTGCGCAGTGCGGAGATGCCGCCGTAGTCGTTGACGAAAAGGCCGGGAAGTCCCTGAAGTTCGTCGGAGATGTCGCCTCCGGCCAGGGCCAGAGTATCGCTCATCGACACCACCATGCCTTTCTCGGCGGTAATCGTGACCGCCTCGATTGAATCGGCGGCTTCCGGCATGGACAGGGAGGCCGCGAGCAGAATTGCGGAAAGAAGCATTGTTCTCGTCTTTTCGGAAACCTGGCCCCGGGCTCCGTGGTTTGACTTGAATGCGGCAGGTCTTCTGACTTGCACCGGCTTTCCGCGCCTTCTCGCCCGTGTGTCGGGCAATGGCTTCCGCGTCAAGCTTCCTGAAAGCCGCTTGAAAATTCATGCAGCTTCTTCTTCAATCCGCCTCTTTGTATTTCCGACGGACATTCGGTGGTGCCTACAGCTGCGGGCACAGTTCCGGACTCGGACGCACGAGGCTCCTGAACCGGATTCCCTTTTCAAAAGGATTCCTCCTTTCACCGCAATCCGGCGGCAAAGTTAGTATTTTCTCTTCGAAAATATC
>DVLC01000050.1 GCA_018715685.1 Candidatus Cryptobacteroides merdipullorum | reverse complement strand
GAATTGCGGAATTCTATGATTTTCTCTTTCCATTCGGGTGCGATGTAGCCTTCCTCGGCCGCGACTTCCACGAGGGTGTCGAGGTTGCTGAGCGAGTGGTTCACGACTCCGGCGGTGGCCATCCTGTCGAGGCCCTTCTTCATGCCGTAGGTGAAGATGCTGACTATTCCGAGCACCTGCGCGCCTTCCTCCCGGAGCGCCTCCACTACGTCGAGCGCGCTGCCGGCAGTCGAAATCAGATCTTCGACAACGACTACTTTTGCACCCTTCTCCATCCTTCCCTCGATGCGGTTGTTGCGTCCGTGGGTCTTGGCTTCCGAGCGCACATAGCCCATGGGCAGGCCGAGTATGGTCGCGGTGATGGCGGCGTGTGCGATGCCGGCCGTAGAAGTGCCCATGAGCATCTCGCATTCGGGCCAGTATTCACGCACGAGGGCCGCGAGGCCGTTCTCGACTTTCTCCCTGACGGCCGGAGCCGAGAGGGTCAGTCTGTTGTCGCAGTAGATAGGGCTCTTGATGCCGCTTGCCCAGGTGAACGGCTCCTCGGGGCGCAGGAACACCGCTCCGATGGACAGAAGCTCCTTGGCTATGCTTCTCTGGATTTCGCTGTGTTGCATATCGATTATCTGTTCAGAAATTCCTTGACGCATCTTCTGTATGCCGCCACGGGGTTGTTCGCGGCTGTGATGGGGCGGCCTACGACGATGAAGTCGGAGCCGTTCTCGCGGGCTTTCTCCGGGGTCATGATGCGCACCTGGTCGTCGGCCGCGGCGTCCGGGAAGCGTATTCCCGGGGTCACGGTCAGGAAGTTGCGGCCGCAGGCCTCCTTGACCATCGCGGCTTCGCGGGCGGAGCATACGACTCCGTCGAGTCCGGCCTCGCGTGCGTTCTGCGCATATCTGACTATGACTTCGTTTATTCCGGCTTCGATCATCAGCTCCTTCTGCATCTCCTCCTCGCTGGTCGATGTGAGCTGGGTCACTGCCACGAGCAGCGGTCTGGTGCCGTCGGGGCGTGTCAGGCCTTCGAGGGCTGCCTTCATCATCTCGATGGTTCCGGCGGCGTGCACATTGCACATGTCGATGTCGAGTTTCGAGAGGGCGCGCATGGCTTTCCTCACGGTGTTGGGGATGTCGTGGAGCTTGAGGTCCAGGAATATCGGGTGGCCCCGCTGCTTTATCTCCCTGACGATGTCGGGGCCTTCGCTGTAGAACAGTTCCATGCCTATCTTCACATACGGTTTTCTTCCGCCGGCGGACACGCCGAATCTCTCCAGGAACTCGAGGGTTTCTTCTCCGCTGCTGAAATCGCAGGCGATTATGACGTCGTTTCTGTTCATATCTGCTAAATTATCAATGTCTGTTCATACTGTTCCGATCAAATCCTTCAGCGAGCTGACGCCGAGGCTGTCCATGAGTGCGGGCAGGGCGGCGATGATCTCGGGGCAGGCCCAGGGGTTGCGTATGTTCTCGGCCCCGACCTGCACGGCGCTCGCGCCGGCCATCATCATCTCAACCACGTTCTCCGCGCTTGCGACCCCTCCGCAGCCCATGACCGGAATGCGGCACGCGTGCGCCACTTGCCATACCATGCGCAGGGCTATGGGGAATATCGCTCTCCCGGAGAAGCCGCCCATGCCGGCGGCGACCACGGGGCTGCGCCTCCGTATGTCAATGCGCATGCCGAGGAAGGTGTTCACGAGCGTGAGTCCGTCCGCTCCGGCCTTCTCGCAGGCCTTGGCGATCTCCACTATGTCCGTGACATTGGGGCTCAGCTTCACGAACACGGGCTTGGTCGTCACGGCCTTGACCGCCGCCGTGACTTCGGCCGCCGCCTTCGGGCTTGTGCCGAAGGTCATTCCGCCGTCGTGCACGTTGGGACAGGATATGTTCACCTCGATTATGTCTATGTCCTTGCTGGTGTCCGCCCTGGCGCAGCAGCGGGCGTATTCTCCGACCGAAAATCCGCTGATGTTGGCGATCACCGGGCCGGAGTATATCCTGCGGAGAGCCGGCACCTTCTCGCCGACAAGTGCGTCTATGCCAGGGTTCTGGAGCCCGACGGAATTGATCATGCCGGCCGCGCATTCGGCGATTCTCGGGGTCGGATTGCCGTATCTGGCCTTCTCCGTCGTGCCTTTCAGCGAGATGGCTCCGAGCAGGTTGAGGTCGAACATTCCCTCGAGTTCGGTGCCGAAGCCGAAGGTGCCGCTGGCCGGTATCACCGGATTCTTCAGGCTGATGCCGCAAAGATTGACTGACAGGTCGTTTACCATAAGATGTCCTCCTTGTCGAATACAGGTCCGTCCTTGCATATTCTCCTCGCCCCGTCCTTCATGAGTCTGCTGCATCCGTAGCAGAAGCCGGCGCCGCAGCCCATGCGTTCTTCGAGGCTGGCTTCTCCCGGACCGGGCAGCGTCGTGCACACGGCGCGCATCATCGGCAGCGGACCGCAGCAGTAGAAGCGGTCGTATTCCGGCGCATGACTTTTCAGGACATCGGTCACGAAGCCTTTCGTGCCGCGGCTGCCGTCGAGCGTGGCCACCGCGGTCTCGGCGCCGAGCGAGCGGAATTCGTCGAGCAGCACGATCTCGTCGGCGGTGTTGAAGCCGAGTATCACGGTCACCTTCCTTCCGAGCCGGACAAGCTCGCGGCAGAGCAGCAGCAGGGGAGCCGAGCCGATGCCGCCTCCGAGCAGCAGTGCGGATGAGCGGCAGGCTCCGGTGTTGAATCCGTTGCCGAGCCCGGTCAGCAGTTCGAGCTTGTCGCCGGCACGCATGCGGGACATTTCTGCTGTGCCCGCTCCGGCGAGTCTGTAGTACAGGACGAGTCCGTCGTCCGTCAGGTCGCAGACCGAAACCGGCCTGCGCAGGAAAAAGCCGCCTACGGCTATGTCCACGAACTGGCCCGCGCGCATCTCCGGCCTGCGCCCGCAGGCAAGCTCCATGCGCCAGGTGTTCCTGGCGACCTCCCTGTTGTCGTTTATCGTGAAAACAGTCTTCATCTCTCCCATACGACTTCGCCTTCCTTGATGGTCATGATGATTCGCCCGCAGACCTCCATCCCGTCGAACGGGGTCGAATGTCCCATCGACAGGAACTCGCGGCTGTCTATGCGGTATTTCTCGTTCAGATCTATTATGGTGAAGTCCGCGGGCTCCTCCTCGCTCAGCGGGTTGTCCAGCCTGAAGATTCTCCGGGGGCCTGAGGACATGGCCTCCAGCAGCCTTTCGAGCGAAATCTTCCCGCTGCGGACAAGTCCCGTGTACAGCACGGGGAAGGCGGTTTCGAGCCCCGTGACCCCCATTGCGCTGCCCCTGAGCCCCCTGGACTTCTCCTCCGCAGTATGCGGAGCGTGGTCGGTGGCGATCGCGTCTATGGTGCCGTCCCGCAGAGCCTCCACGAGGGCGTCCCTGTCCTCCGCGGTCCTGAGGGGAGGGTTCATCTTGAATCTTCCGTCCTCCTGCAGGTCGTCCTCGCAGAGCAGCAGATAGTGCGGTGCCGTCTCGCAGCTCACCCGCACTCCCCGGGCCTTCGCCTCGCGGATCAGCGCGACGCTTTCCGCCGTGGACACGTGGCACACATGATAGCGGCAGCCTGTCTGCTCGCAGATCGAGAGGTCGCGTTCTATCTGCTTCCATTCGCTTTCGGAGCAGATGCCCCTGTGTCCGTGTTCGAGACAGTAGCGGCCCTTGTGGATGTAGCCGCCATCGAGCAGCGAATCGTCTTCGCAGTGGGCGGCGATTATGCAGCCGAGCCTTGCCGCCTCCTTCATTGCTGCGAGCATCACTTCGCCGTCCTGCACTCCGCTGCCGTCATCGGAGAACGCCACGCAGTTTCCCTGGAGGGCCGCGAAGTCCACGAGCTCCCGGCCTTTGCGACCTTTAGTGATGGAGGCGTAGGGAAGGACTTCCACCACCGCGTCGCGGCGTATCGCCTCCAGCTCCTTTCCGAGGTTCTCGGGACAGTCGGGTACGGGGTTGAGGTTGGGCATCGCGCAGACGGTGGTGAATCCTCCGCGTGCGGCGGCCCTGGTGCCTGTGAGTATGGTCTCCTTCGATGTGAATCCGGGCTCGCGCAGGTGGACATGAAGATCGGTGAAACCTTTGGTGACGAGGAGTCCGCGGGCGTCCACGACTCTGGTGCGGGGACGCAGGTCGAAATTGTTTCCGCGGCCGAAGACTACGCCGTCGCGAATCAGGATGTCGCAGCTGTCGCCCTTGAGAAGCAGGTCATTGTTCATTGCGCGGAATTTTTACAAAGTTAACCAAAACGGCCGTAAAAGAAGAAATATTTTTTCAACAATGATTGTCGATAATTTCATTTGCAGGGCGCAAAGGAATGTTGTACATTTGTGCTTTCGTTGGAAGGAGACAGACGCCGGGTTGGCACATACATCAATATAATATATGAAAGTCAGCATTATCATGGGATCCGGAAGCGACTGGGATGTGATGTCCGCCGCTTGCGGCACCCTCGACGATTTCGGGGTTCCCTACGAAAAGAAGGTCATCAGCGCCCACCGTACCCCTGAGTTTTTCCGTGAATACATGGCTTCGGCCAGGCAGAGAGGCGTCGGCGTGGTGATTGCCGGAGCCGGCGGGGCCGCCCATCTCCCGGGCATGGCCGCAGCGATGACCACTCTCCCGGTGATAGGAGTCCCCATAAGGACTTCGGCCCTCGGAGGTCTCGACTCCCTGCTGTCGATAGTACAGATGCCTTCCGGAATTCCCGTGGCCACGATGGCGATCAACGGGGCGAAGAACGCGGCGCTCTACGCTGTGTCTATGCTGGCGCTCTCGGACGAGACGCTCGCGGCGAAGTTGGAGGAGTTCAGAAAGAAACAGGCGGACAAGGTTCTCGAAACTGAAATATGATGGACGCCCACAGAATCTTTGTAGAGAAGAATCCCGAGTTCTGCGTGGAGGCCGAGAGCCTCAGGAACGAATTCAACGAAAATCTTTCCCTGTCGCTGCGCAGCCTCCGCCTGCTGAATGTCTACGACCTTTTCGGCTTCAGCGACGGTCTGCTTGAGAAATGCCGGTACACCGTGTTCGGCGAGACTGTCACCGACACCGTGTCCGACGAGTGCCCGCTCGAAGGCAGGAAATATCTCGCGGTGGAATATATCCCCGGACAGTTCGACCAGCGCGCCTCCTCTGCGGTGGACTGCGTGCATCTGATCGACCCTTCGGCCGACGTGCAGCTCCGCAGCTCGCGTCTGCTGATCTTCGACGATGATCTCGGCGAAGAGGAGCTCGCCAGGATAAGACATTACTATATTAACGCCGTGGAGTCCAGACCGAAGGATCTGGGAGTGCTGCGTCCGTTCGACAAGGTGGACGTCAAGCCGCTGGCCTCCCTGGACGGTTTCACTGAAATGCAGCCCGGTGAATATGCGGACTTCTGCTCGAAATGGGGTCTCGCGATGAACGCCGACGACCTCGCCGAAGTCGTGAAGTACTTCCGCGGGGAGAGACGCAACCCCACCGAGACGGAGCTCCGCATACTTGACACCTACTGGAGCGACCACTGCCGCCACACCACCTTCACCACCGAGCTTCAGGACATCAGCGTCGAGGACTCGTTCCTGCGCGGCGAACTTGAGGCGGAGCTCGGCGAGTTCAGGCGCATACGCGTCGAGCTCGGCCGTGAGGACAGGCGCCTGTGCCTGATGGAGCTGGCGACGATAGGCGCACGGTATCTGAAGAAGCAGGGCCTTCTGGACGATCTGGAGCAGAGCGAGGAGAACAACGCGTGCAGCGTCTATGTCGATGTGGACGTGGACGGAGAGACCGAGAAGTGGCTGCTTCAGTTCAAGAACGAGACGCACAACCATCCTACGGAGATAGAACCTTTCGGCGGCGCGTCCACCTGTCTGGGCGGAGCGATTCGCGATCCCCTTTCAGGCAGGGCGTACATATATCAGGCGATGCGGGTGACCGGAGCCGGAGACATTACCGCGCCCGTGAGCGATACTCTGCCGGGCAAGCTGCCCCAGAGGGTGATCAGCCGCAAGGCCGCGGCCGGCTATTCGAGCTACGGCAACCAGATAGGCCTCGCCACCACCTGCGTGCGCGAGATATACCATCCGGGATATGTGGCCAAGAGGCTTGAGACCGGAGCCGTCGTAGGGGCCGTGAAGGCCGAGAACGTACGCCGCGAGAGCCCCGCCCCCGGCGATGTGATACTGCTGCTCGGAGGCCGCACGGGCCGCGACGGAATCGGAGGGGCCACCGGTTCCTCGAAGGAGCATACCGAAAGTTCGATAGAAACCTGCGGAAGCGAGGTGCAGAAGGGCAACGCCCCCGAGGAGCGCAAGCTGCAGCGCCTTTTCCGCCGTCCCGAGGTCACGAGGCTGATCAAGAAGTCCAACGATTTCGGCGCCGGAGGCGTCAGCGTTGCCATAGGCGAGCTCGCGCCGGGACTTGACATATATCTCGACCGCGTGCCGACGAAATACAGCGGCCTGAATTCGACCGAACTCGCGATCAGCGAGTCGCAGGAGCGCATGGCCGTGGTCGTCGAGGCCAGGGACAGGGAGGAGTTCGAGAAATACTGCCGCTCCGAGAATGTCGAGGTTACATATGTGGCCGACGTGACCGACCGCGGCAGGATGAGAATGTACAACGGAAGCGAGCTCGTCGCCGACATCAGCCGCGAGTTCATCGACAGCGCCGGCGCGAAGCACGTCGCGACCGCATGCATAGCCGCCGTCGAAGACAGGGATCCTTTCCTTCGCGAGCCGGCCGGGGAGACGCTCCGCGAGAAATTCGAGAGCATGCTCGCCGAGCCCAACGTGGCTTCGCAGAAAGGCCTCGTGGAAATGTTCGACTCCACCGTGGGCCGCTCGACCGTGCTGATGCCCTACGGCGGTTCGACCCAGTCGACCGAGACCCAGGTTTCGGTCCAGAAACTTCCGACGGACGGATATACCGACACCGCGAGCGTCATGGCTTTCGGCTACAATCCCTACATCACCGAGTGGAGCCCCTACCACGGAGCCGCATATTCGGTGGTCGAGGCCTGCGCCAAGGTGGTCGCCGCCGGCGGGGACTGGTCGCGCATGCGCTTCTCCTATCAGGAATATTTCGAGCGCATGACCCATGACCCCCGCAGTTGGGGCAAGCCTTTGAGCGCCCTGCTCGGCGCCCTGAAGATGCAGCTCGCGTTCGGTCTGCCGTCGATCGGCGGAAAGGACTCGATGAGCGGCACCTTCGAGCACATAAACGTGCCACCGACCCTCATAGCGTTCGGAATCACCACGGTGAAGGCGTCCGACGTAATCTCTCCCGAACTCAAATGGGAGGGCAACCGCCTCTACCTTGTCCGGCATACTCCTCTCGCCGACCGCATGCCCGATGTGGCCGGTCTCAAGGCGAACTGGGACTTCGTGCACTCGAAGATTCTTTCGGGCGACATCGTTTCGGCCTGGGCCGTCGGCTTCGGCGGAGTTGCGGAGGCACTTGCGAAGATGTCGTTCGGCAACCGCTTCGGGGTGAATGTCAGACTTGACGAGAGAGAACTCTTCGACTGGAGCTACGGTTCCATCGTCGTGGAGTCCCAGTCGGAACTGGACTTCCCCTCGGCCGTGCTTCTTGGCGAGGTGACGGGCGGTGAAGACGGAAAACTGCATGTGAACGGCCAGAAGCTCCCGATAGAGAGCCTCATGGAGGCCAACGCCCAGCGCTACTCCCGCATCTATCCGGCTGTCAGCGTGGCTTCCGGAGAATCAGTGAAGGCTCTGCGCAGAATGGAGGGAGTCAAGGCCCTCACCAAGCCGAAGCCGCGCAGGCCGCTTGTTGCCGTTGAGTCTCCGCTGGTGTTCATCCCGGTATTTCCCGGCACCAACTGCGACTATGACACGGCGAAGGCCTTCAGGAAGGCCGGCGCCAGGGTGAAGTTCGGTGTGTTCCGCAACCTGACCGGCGATGACGTGCTGGAATCGATGGACGAGATGGCGGCGAATATCGCCGGATGCGACATACTTTCGCTTTCGGGAGGATTCTCCGCGGGCGACGAACCCGACGGAAGCGGCAAGTTCATAGCCAATGTGCTCGAAAACGGACGGGTGGCTGAAGAAATCCACGCCCTGCTGGACAGGGGAGGGCTCATCCTCGGAATATGCAACGGCTTCCAGGCCCTGGTGAAGAGCGGCCTGCTGCCTTACGGAAGGCTGGGAAAGGTGACCCGTGAGTCTCCGACCCTGTTCCGCAACGACATCAACCGCCACATTTCGCAGATGGTCACCACGAGGGTGGTCTCCAACGCTTCGCCCTGGCTTTCGTCAATGAAGCCCGGGGACCTGCACACCATAGCCGTCAGCCATGGCGAGGGCAAGTTCACCGTGAGCGAAAAGCTTGCGAAAGAACTTTTCGAGGCCGGACAGGTGGCGTTCCAGTATGTTGATCCCGTCACGGAAAAGCCTACGATGGAGTCGCCCTACAATCCCAACGGCTCCAGCTTCGCGATTGAAGGCATAATCAGCCCCGATGGCCAGATACTCGGCAAGATGGGCCATACGGAGCGTTACGAGCGCAATCTGTTCAGGAACATCCCCGAGGAACTGGAACAGCCGCTGTTCGAGAATGCGGTCAGATATTTCCGCAAACATTAGAAACATGTCACAGACAGATACAGAGACACTGACAAAAGGCGAGCTGCTTTTCGACGGAAACGAGAAGCGGGTCTACGCCACCGAAGATCCGGAGAAGGTCATTTTCCACTTCAAGGACGTGGCGACCGCCTACAACAACATCAAGAAGGCGGTGTTCCCGGAGAAGGGCGTGGTCAGCAACAGGATTTCGTCGCTGCTTTTCGCCTGGCTCGAAGAGAACGGAGTGTACACACATTTCATCTCGGAACTGGGAGACAGGGAGCAGCTGTGCCGCAAGAGCCGCAATATCCCGCTGGAACTCAAGGTCCGCAACTATTTCGCGGGTTCGGCAGCCGGAAGGCTGGGCATAGAGGACGGCACGAAGGCCCGGACCGTGATATTCGACCTCAACTACAACAACGACGAGCTCGGAGACCCTATGGTCAACGACAGCGAGGCCGTGGCCCTCGGAATAGTCAGTTTCGAGGAGCTGGAGCGGATATATTCCATAGCCCGCAAGGTCAACGGCCTGCTGACCGACATCTGCTCGCGTGCCGGTCTCAAGCTCGTGGATTTCAAGCTGGAATTCGGCCGCGACGCCGAAGGCCGTATCATGATATGTGACGAGATAGGGCCGGACACCGGACGGTTCTGGGATGCGGCGACCGACGAGAGGCTCGACAAGGACCGTTTCCGCCACGACCTCGGCTACATCGTGGCTTCCTACCAGAAGGTGCTCGACCGTCTGCTCTCCGTCGCGGACGACAGGTGCAGGGCGGCGGCAGGCTGCGCGTGAAATCAAAATTGACAAAGAATATGGCCAAGACTTACGAAAACGCAGGTGTGAACCTCGAAGCCGGCTACGAAGTGGTACGCCGGATCAAACAGCATGTCGCGTCCACGGTGCGTCCCGGTTCCATGGGAGGAATCGGCTCGTTCGGAGGCATGTTCGACCTTTCTGCTCTCGGAATCAGGGAGCCGGTGCTGGTCAGCGGCACCGACGGAGTGGGCACCAAGCTCAAGATCGCATTCGCGATGGACAGGCATGACACGGTGGGCATAGACGCCGTGGCGATGTGCGTCAACGACGTGCTGGCCCAGGGTGCCGAGCCGCTGATATTCCTGGACTATGTCGCGATAGGCCACAATATACCCGGGAAGGTCGAGGCCATAGTTGCCGGAGTCGCCGAGGGCTGCCGTCAGGCCGGTTGCGCGCTGGTGGGCGGGGAGACCGCGGAGATGCCGGGCATGTACGCCGACGGGGAGTACGACATAGCCGGCTACACGACAGGGGTGGTCGAGAAGTCGAAGTTGATCGACGGCTCTAAGGTCAAGGCCGGCGACGTGCTGGTCGGAATCGCCTCCTCGGGCGTGCATTCCAACGGTTTCAGCCTCGTGCGCAAGATAGTTTCGGACAACGGCCTCTCGTACACCGACCCGGTGCCCGAATTCGGAGGACGTCTTCTCGGAGACGTGCTTCTCACGCCCACGCGCATCTATGTGAAGCAGGTGCTTGAGGTGATCCGCAGCTGCGATGTCCACGGGGTCGCGCACATCACCGGCGGCGGCTTCGACGAGAACATCCCGCGCGTGCTGCATGAGGGTCAGGGCCTTGAGATTCATGAAGGCAGCTGGGAGATCCTTCCGGTATTCCGCATGCTGGAGAAATGGGGAGGAATCCCCCACAGGGAGATGTTCAACATCTTCAACATGGGAATAGGCATGGTGCTCGTGCTCGACGCATCCGAAGCCGAAGCCGCGATAAACATCCTGAAGGCCCGCGGCGAGAAG
The DNA here is from genome assembly GCA_018715685.1 of Candidatus Cryptobacteroides merdipullorum. Lineage (GTDB taxonomy): Bacteria > Bacteroidota > Bacteroidia > Bacteroidales > UBA932 > Cryptobacteroides > Cryptobacteroides merdipullorum. Next base: position 3,201 of record DVLC01000050.1, on the reverse strand, counting down.
GCTTCCGTGATAGGAAAGGTCACCGCCGAGCCGGGCGTAAACATCATGATGCGATGAAACACAGACTGGCGGTATTCGCGAGCGGCGAGGGCACTAATTTCGAGGCCATCGCCGATGCCTGCGCCGACGGACGCATAGATGCCGAAGTCGTGCTGATGGTCTGCGACAAGCCTGCGGCTCCCGTGGTCGGCAAGGCTGCGCGCAGAGGAATTGACAGCTTCGTTTTCTCGCCGAAGGACTATGCGTCCAAGGCGGAGTACGAGACGGAGATAGTGCGCCGCATGAATGAGGCCGGAGTGGAGCTTGTATGCCTTGCGGGCTACATGCGCATACTCTCGGACGTGCTGCTGGATGCCTACGAGAACCGGATAATCAACATCCATCCGTCGCTGCTTCCCGCTTTCCGCGGCGCACATGCCGTGGAACAGGCCGTGGAGTACGGAGTCAAGGTCTACGGTATCACGATACATTATGTGAACTCCGAGCTCGACGGAGGCAGGATCATAGCCCAGAAGGCCTTCGAGTACGATGGCGACGACCCCGCCGAGGTCCACAGGATAGGGCAGAAGATAGAGCACAAACTGTATATTGACACTATAAACAAACTGTTAAGGAAATGAGAAGAGCACTGGTCAGCGTAAGCGACAAGACGGGTCTGGTGGATTTCGTCAAGGGACTGAAGAACCTCGGATGGGAGATCATAGCCACCGGAGGCACACGCCGGCTGCTGGAAGACAGCGGAGTGGCGACTACTGGAATTTCCGATGTCACGGGCTTCCCCGAAATTCTCGACGGAAGGGTCAAGACCCTGCATCCCAAAGTTCACGGCGGCATACTAGCGCGCCGCGACGTTCCCGAGCACATGCGCACTCTCAAGGAGAACGGCATAGGCACTATAGACCTCGTGTGCGTAAATCTCTATCCCTTCAGGCAGACGATTTCCCGAGAGGGCGTCACGATGGAGGACGCGATCGAGAACATTGACATCGGCGGGCCCTCGATGGTGCGCAGCGCGGCCAAGAACTGGAAGGACGTGACCATAGTCTGCGACCCCTCCGACTACGGCAAGGTGCTGGGTGAAATCACGGAAAACGGCTGGACCTCCGACGACACCCGCCTGAAGCTTTCGGCCAAGGCCTACACCCACACCGCCGAGTACGACATGTGCATTGCGTCTTACATGAGGGAGAAGGCCGGACTGAACGAGAAGCTCTTTCTCGAATACGACCTCGTGCAGCAGCTTCGCTACGGGGAGAACCCCCACCAGAGCGCCAAGTTCTACGGAGCTTCCGAGCCTTGCTCCTACGCGCTTCCCTTCGCGCGCCAGATTCAGGGCAAGGAGCTCTCCTACAACAATATCCAGGACGCCAATGCCGCGCTTTCGGTGCTCCGCGATTTCAATGAGCCTTTCTGTGTGGCCCTCAAGCACATGAACCCCTGCGGCGCGGCCGTGGGCAGGACCATAGAGGAGGCCTGGCAGGCCGCCTACGAGGCCGACAAGGTCAGCATCTACGGCGGAATCGTGGCGGTGAACCGCGAGCTGACTGCCGAGGTGGCCATGGGCATGAAGCCCATATTCCTTGAAATAGTGATAGCTCCGTCGTACACTCCCGAAGCGCTTGAGATTCTCTCCCACAAGAAGAACCTCAGGGTCATGCAGGTGGACATGACTCCCGACAATTCAGTGCAGATGCAGTATGTGGGCGTCATCGGCGGCATGCTTGTTCAGGAGCAGGACAAGGCCGTGGAGACGGTGACTCCGGAGATGTGCGTGACGAAGCTGAAGCCGGACGCCGCTCTGCTTGCCGACCTGGAGTTCGGATGGAAGATAGTCAAGCATGTGAAGTCCAACGCGATAGTAGTGGTGAAGGACGGGCATACGATCGGTGTCGGCGCAGGCCAGACCAACCGTGTCGGCTCTGCCGAAATCGCGCTCAAGGAGGCGCAGGCGGCCGGGTTCACAGAAGGACTGGTGCTCGCCTCGGACGGTTTCCTTCCTTTCGATGATACCGTGGCCCTTGCGGCGCAGTACGGAGTGACCGCGATCGTGCAGCCCGGAGGCAGCATACGCGACGAGGATTCGATCGCCAAGGCCGACGAGCTCGGAATGACGATGCTCTTTACGGGGATAAGGCATTTCAAGCATTGAAATGCCCGGCGCCGCGGAGCGCGCCGGTGCTTTTACCCCCAGTCGCTTTGCGACAGCCCCCAGGGGCATGCGGTCGCCGCGGAGCGGCAACCGGCAACTGCGCTGGTTCGATTGCTTGCGATCTCCCTGACGCTCCGTTGCGCCGCTGATGCGGCCGGGTGCCGGAAAAGTTAGAGACGCCGGGCGTCGGGAACAGAAACTGGCCACAGCGGCCGATAGCGGGAGCCGGGAAATGAAGTCGAATTGTTGTTAGGTGATGCAGGCCGGGCTTGGCTGTCCCTCGTCGGGGGTTCGCGCTACGCGCTCATCCCGCCGCTGACGCGGCACCCGCTATCGGCCGCGGGTGGCCAGCCCCCTCCCGAGGGACAGCCAAGCCCGGCCCGGGACCGGAATACAAGAATATAAAGACAAAACGCAATATGAAGAAAAAAGTTCTCGTAGTCGGCGGCGGCGGACGCTGCCATGCGATAGTGGACGCGCTGAGCCGTTCGGAGCAGGTGGAGAAGATATGGTGCGCTCCTGGAAACGCCGGAATAGCCACGCAGGCGGAATGCGTTCCGATAGCGGACACCGACGTGGCCGCGCTCAGGCAGTTCGCACTCTCGCATGAAGTCGACCTGACCGTGGTCGGCCCAGAAGCGGCGCTGGCGGTCGGAATCGTCGATGAGTTCAGAGCGGCCGGACTGAAGATATTCGGACATACGCTCTCCGCGACCAGAATAGAGAGCAGCAAGGAGTTCGCCAAGGAGCTGATGGAGAAATACGGCATCCCGACAGCCGCCTACCGCAGCTTCACCCGTTACGAGGAGGCCCTCGACTATGTGAGCTCGCGGCCTTTCCCGGCCGTGCTCAAATACGACGGACTCGCCGCTGGAAAGGGCGTCGTCATAGCTGCGGATCTCGTCGAGGCCGAGGAGGCCCTGAAGAGCATGCTCGTGGATGACACCTTCGGCCAGGGCAAGGTCGTGGTCGAGGATTATCTCGAAGGCCCTGAGTTTTCGTTCATGTGCTTCGTCGACGGGACCAGAGTCTGGCCTATGCCGCTCTCCCAG
>DVLC01000001.1 GCA_018715685.1 Candidatus Cryptobacteroides merdipullorum | reverse complement strand
TGAAGTACATGTACGGAGTCCTCGAGCGCCAGTTCCACAACACCTACAACAAGGCGTCCCGCATGGCCGGCCAGAAAGGTGAGAACCTCATCTTCCTGCTCGAGTCACGTCTCGACAACATCGTATACCGTCTCGGAATAGCCCCCACCCGCGCCGCAGCGCGTCAGCTCGTGTCCCATCACCACATCACCCTCAACGGGTCAGTGTGCTCGATTCCTTCGACCCAGGTGAAGCCCGGCGACACCGTGGCCGTAAGGGAGAGGTCAAAGAGCCTTGAGGTGATCCAGAACAGCGTCGCTTCCGTGACCAAGTATCCCTGGCTCGACTTCGACGTCAAGACTCTCACCGGAAAGTATCTCAACGTTCCCGCAAGGACCGAGATTCCCGAGAACATCAACGAGCAGCTCATAGTCGACCTCTATTCCAAGTAAAATTTAACACCGTAGCAATATGGCAATCTTAGCATTTCAGAAACCTGACAAGGTCATCATGCTTGAAAGCACCGATACCGTCGGCCGTTTCGAGTTCCGTCCTCTGGAGCCCGGTTACGGACAGACTATCGGCAATGCTCTTCGTCGCATCCTGCTGGCCTCGCTGGAAGGTTTTGCCATCAGCCAGATCCGAATCAGCGGCGTGGACCAGGAGTTCGCGACAATTCCCGGCGTAATCGAGGGAATGCAGGACATCATCCTGAATCTCAAGCAGGTACGCTTCCGCCGCATGGTCGAGTCCGTGGACTCTGAGACGGCGAACATCGTAATCAGCGGCAAGCAGGAATTCACGGCAGAGGATATCTCCAAGGGATTGTCTTCTTTTATGGTGTTGAATCCGGAACTTCACATCTGCTCTCTCGAGCCTTCGGTCAAGCTTGAGATCACCCTTAACATAACCAAGGGCCGCGGCTTCGTGCCGGCCGAGGAGAGCAGGGACGAGAATACTCCTATCGGAACCATTCCGATCGATGCAATCTACACCCCCATACGCAAGGTGAACTGGAGCGTCGAGAATTATCGTGTCGAGCAGAAGACCGACTACGAGAAGCTCAACCTCGAGATTGTGACCGACGGTTCGATTTCCCCCAACTCCGCCCTGCATGAGGCAGCAAGCATCCTCATCTATCACTTCAAGCTGTTCACCGACGACAAGAAGATGTCGCTGGAGAATACCGTGGAGCCTGACAACAAGGAGCTGGACGAGGAGTCACTGCGCATGAGACACCTGCTTCTCACGAAGCTTTCCGACGTAGGCCTGTCCGTAAGGGCGTTCAACTGCCTCAAGGCGGCCGACATCGACACCTTCGCGGATCTTGTGTCCTACTCCCGCGCCGAGCTGATGAAGTTCCGCAATTTCGGACGCAAGTCACTCAACGAAATCGACCTTCTGGTTGAGAAGATGAAGCTTTCGTTCGGAATGGATGTGAGAAAGTACAATATTGAACCCAAGAAAAAGAACGTTGAAAGATGAGACACAATAAAGCAGTAAATCATCTTGGTCGCAAGAGCGGACACCGCAAGGCTCTCCTTTCCAACATGGCCGTTTCTCTTATCATGCACAAGAGAATCACCACGACCGTTGCCAAGGCCAAGGCCCTGAAGTCATATGTCGAGCCGCTTATCACCAAGAGCAAGGAGGATACGACCCACAACCGCCGTATCGTCTTCAGTTATCTCAAGTCAAAGGAGGCTGTCACCGAGCTTTTCCGCACCATCGCGCCCAAGATCGCTGACCGTCCGGGCGGATACACCCGCGTGCTTCATGTAGGTTTCCGTCAGGGAGACGCCGCCGAGATGGCTCTTATCGAGCTCGTGGACTTCAACGAGGCGGCTCTCGCTTCCGCAGCCAAGACTGCGAAGAAGACCACCCGCCGCAGCCGCAGCGGAAAGAAGGCGGAGGCTGCTCCTGCAGCTGAAGCTTCCAAGGCCGCAGCTGCCGAGCCCGCAGCACCTGCCGCGGAGGAGCCCAAGACCGAGCCCGCCGCCGAGGCTGCACCTGCGGCTGAGGAGCCTAAGGCTGAGTAGAAAACAGCTTGAAGAATTCGGGGAAGGATTTCCCCACGCAAGCCTCATCGTCTATGACGATGGGGCTTTTTGCCGCCATGGACGCCACCTTGAGGGCCATGGCCATCCTGTGGTCGTGACGGGACGAATATTCTCCTCCGTTCAGAAGTCTGCCCGAACATATTCTGGAAGTCAGGGTCTCGCCGCAGATTGAGAGAATGTCTCCTTCGATTTCCGCCTCCACGCCCATCTGGTGCAGCATTTCGAGTATCGCGGCGGCTCTGTCGGATTCTTTCGATGAAAGTCTTCCCGCCCCGGCTATCCTGCTTTCTCCGGCGCAGAACGCAGCGAGCACGGCGCTTATTGGAAAGAGATCCGGAGCATTGTTCAGATCCATCTCAAAGGCTTCGAGCGGTGCTTTTCTGACGCAGAGCGTCATGTCTTCGTCAATCTGGGAGACAGAAGCGCCGGCTTCTACCAGAATGTCGAGAATCGTGAGATCGGCCTGGAGGGATTTCGTGTCGAGCCCGCGGATTTCCACGCTTCCGAATATCGCTCCGGCCACGAGGAAATTTGCCGCCGCGCTCCAGTCTCCCTCTATTTCGAAGTCCGCCGCCCTGTATTTCTGTCCGCCGCGGATCTTGAAGCTTATGCCGTTGCAGCCGGACCAGTCCGTGGCTTCGAGCAGCTCCGCGTCGCCCTCCATTTCGCTGCGCGTGCTGATTCCGAAATGCCTCAGCACGTCAAGGGTCATGTACATATAGGGTATGCTCCTGGGCTCGCTTATGCGCAGGAAGGAGTCTTTCGTGCAGAGGGGAAGTGCCATCAGCAGCCCGGAAATCAGCTGTGAACCGCCGCTGCCGGGCACGTCGGCCGAGCCGGGAATGAGTTTCCCCTTTATTTCCAGTGGCACGAATATCTCTTTCCCCCTATGTTCTCCGGCGTTGGCGAGCAGCACTCCGAAGGCGGCCATGATGTCGGAGGCCGAGTTGAGAGGGCGTCGCAGCAGAGTGCCTTTTCCGGTCACTGAACAGTCTCCGGGGCCGGACGCGGCGATTATCGGTATCATCATGCGGGTCAGCAGTCCGGATTCTCCGACATCGATGCTGCTGACGGAAATGCCGCAGGCCGCCGCGTTCATCCCGCTTATGACAAGGATCCGTCCGCCGTCTTCGCGCCTGACTTCCGCTCCTATGCTCTTTGCCGCCTCGATGGCCGCTTCGGAATCTCCGCACGGGCTGTATCCGCCGAGTCTGCTGGTTCCGTCGGCCAGTGCGGCCGCGATTATGGCACGCTGGGCGAAACTCTTCGATGCCGGCATCCTCAGCCCTCCTGCCGTGTAGCTGAACCGCTTTCCGTAGATTCTTTCCGACATTTCGGCTGTGGTCCACTGTCCGGGGGCGGTGGCCTCGGCGGCATTCAGGGCGGCGAAGCTGAAGGGAGCCCCGCGCTTCAGGCATTCGAAGCGGCTGTCCCTTCCGTTTTCTCCCATCCCGAAGGCCACCAGCCTGCCCTGGAGGCTCGGAACGTCCTCGAGCACGATGGAATACAGAGATTCAATCCTGCCGGCATCTTCAGGGCTGTTGCAGAAACAGACTATCTTGGCTATGTCGGCTCCGTAGCGGAAGCAGCGGGCCAGAGCCTTCTGCAGCACTTCGATGTCCGGAGTCGATTCGAAATTGTGGTAGGACCGTATGATTTCAGTGCCGCTTTTGCGGCAGAATTTCTGGAAATTCTTGCTTATCTCGGCCGGGGCTTCGATTTCGAGGTCGGCGAAACGCGCTCCGGCTTCCGCGGCCAGGCGCAGCCGTCTTTCGCATTCCGCCGCGCCGAGCGTCCCGGAGATGCGGCAGGTGGCTATGAGCGGCTTGTCGGAGTTTCCGAAGATGTCTTCGATCTCGTCGTCGGCGAGAGTGCAGCTGTCCAGACGTATTTCCGCCATTTCTATTTCCGGGGAGGCCAGTATGTCCAGCAGCTCCCCGTAGTTCCTGTTCTGTATGCTAGTGCAGATCATTCAGTTCTTCTGTTATTACTTTTCCGATTTTTCTGATGAGTACGAAATTGATTCTCCCGTTTTCCACCTTCTTGTCCTTCCAGATGGCCTGCTCCAGCTCCTCTTCGGGGCAGGGCAGCTCCGTAGGCAGCCCGCAGGCGGCGAAGTCGGCCCTCAGCCTGTCGCTCAGCCCCTTCCGCGCGATTCCGAGTCTCTCGGAAATTTCCGCGGCGCGGATCATGCCTATGGCCACGGCCTCTCCGTGGGAGAGCGGTTCCGGCACTCCGTGAGTGTGCTGATACCATTCGATGGCGTGGCCGTAGGTGTGGCCGAGGTTCAGCTTGCGGCGCGGCCCCTCTTCGAACGGATCCTGCTCCACGATTCTGTACTTGACCTCCCCGGCTTCCAGAACCAGCTTGTGGAGCGCGTCGAAGTCCATGTCGGGGGCGGACAGCACTTTTACCGCTTTTTCGTAGTTCCCGTTGTCTTCGATTATGAAGGTCTTGAGCATTTCGGCCGCTCCGGAGCGCATCTCCCTTGCCGGCAGGGTCTTGAGTGCTTCGGGCAGAATGCGCGTAGCCGCCGGGAAGCGTGTCACGCCCATCATGTTCTTGTAGCCGTCGAGGTTGACTCCTGTCTTGCCGCCAATGCCCGCGTCGACCTGGCAGAGCAGAGTGGTGGGATAGTTGACATAGCGCACGCCGCGTTTGTAGATGCTGGCCGCGAAACCCACGAGATCGGTGGTTACTCCGCCTCCGACGGCGTAGACCACGGCTTTCCTGTCCGCTCCCTGCTCCATGAGCCAGCGGCAGATCCGCATCACGGTGTCCATGGTCTTGTGCTCCTCGTCGGCCGTTATTGCGAGCAACGGCCGGCCTTCGGCTATTCCCGCCGCAAGATTCCCGACATTGCGGTCGCAGACTACGAATACTTCCTTGTCCATATTGTCAGCTGATTTCGCCTCCGGATACGATACGGCGGCAAAGACGAAGATACTGCAAATATTTGATAAATCGCGATTTTTGGATACCTTTGCATTCCTTCGCGCTTTGCGCCGAGCCCGAGTGGCGGAATGGTAGACGCGATGGACTCAAAATCCATTGTCCCCTAAAGACGTGCCGGTTCGAGTCCGGCCTCGGGCACACAAGCTTGCCTGCCGTCAGTTTCCGGCAGGCTTTTTGGTCCTTTTGTTTGTTGCGGCAGATTTTTCCGTTGCGGCAACTGTAACTGTCTTTTTAGTATTTTTGCCGCGATATGAATCTTACGGTCGTAGCATCCGCGATAGCTGTCTATTTCGCCGCGGTGATCTCCCTGAGCCTGCTGACGGCGCGGAAGAACCGGAGCAGCGCCGATTTCTTCAGAGGAGGCAGGCGTTCGCCGTGGCCCGTGGTCGCCGTGGCGATGGTCGGCACCTCGATCTCCGGGGTCACTTTCATCTCCGTGCCGGGTATGGTGGAGGCTTCGGCGTTTTCCTATCTTCAGATGGCTCTGGGGTTCGTGGCCGGTTATGTCGTGATCGCATATCTGCTGCTTCCGCTCTACTACCGCCTGAATCTCACAAGTCTCTATGAATACCTTGAACGGCGTTTCGGGCTTTGCAGCTACAAGACCGGGGCGGCGTTCTTCCTGCTCTCGAAGGTGCTCGGAGCGGGAGTGAAGATGTATCTGACGGCCATAGTGCTGCAGCTCGTGCTCTTCGATCCGCTCGGTGTCCCGTTCTGGGCCAATGTCTGCCTCACCATGCTGCTCGTGTGGCTCTACACCTTCCGCGGCGGCGTGCGTTCCCTGGTCTGGACCGACATGCTCCAGACGCTCTGCATGCTGGGCTGCGTGGTGCTCTGCTTAGTGTTCGTGTGCCGCGCCATGGGCATGAGCGTGGCCGAGGGCTGCCGCAGCATAGCCGACAGCCCTATGAGCCGCATCTGGTTCTTCGACGACGCGCGTGACACCCGATATTTCTGGAAGCAGTTCCTTGCGGGCATGTTCACCACCATAGCCATGACCGGCCTCGACCAGGACATGATGCAGAAGAACCTCTCCTGCCGCAGTCTCAGGGAGAGCCGCAGAAACGTGCTTTCCTACGGTGTGGCGTTCATCCCCGTGAACCTGCTCTTCCTTGCGCTCGGAGTGCTGCTGTTCGGCTTCGCCTCGGGCAGCGGTATGGCGGTGGCGAAACCTGACGATCTTTTCCCGACCATAGCCTGCGGCGCCGACCCCTCCGGAAGACCGTTCATGCCTCCGGCTGTCGGCCTGCTGTTCGTGATCGGGCTCGTGTCGGCGGCGTTCAGCAGCTCCGGATCCTCCCTGACATCCATCACGACGACTTTCACCCTCGACATACTCAAGGCGGGGGAGAGGCGGGATGAGGCCGGACTCGTGAAGACGCGCGGCAGGGTGCATGCCGGCGCGGCCGTGGTCATGGGTGCGGTGATATGCGGCTTCCGGGCGATAGGCGATGAAAGCGTGATCAACGCGGTATATACGATCTCGGGCTATACCTACGGCCCTCTGCTTGGGCTTTTCCTGTTCGGAATCTTCACCCGCCGCCGTCCGCGCGAAGCCTGGGTGCCGCTCATCTGCATTGCCTCCCCTCTGCTCTGCATGCTGCTGAAAGCCCATAGCGAACAGTGGTTCGGCGGCTGGCGCATAGGCTTCGAGCTGCTGCTGATAAACTGCGCGCTCACGATGCTCGGGTTGTGGCTGGCAAGCGTGGGATGCAGAAAAATTCGTATCTCGTAGATTCAACACCGAAGTGTACCGGAATCGAAGGCGGGAAATGACAAATTTTCCCTACCTTTGCAATTTGCTATGGACGATATTCTAAAGGAACTTTCGCAGCAGGAGTACAAGGACGGCTTCGTGACGGAAGTCGAGCAGGAGTATGTGCCGAAAGGTCTGAACGAAGATATAATACGGCTCATCTCCGCAAAGAAGGACGAGCCGCAGTGGCTGCTGGACTTCCGTCTGGACGCCTACCGCAAGTGGCGGAAGATGACCCCTCCGACATGGGGGCATCTGAAGCTTCCCGAGATAGATTTCCAGGACATCATATACTGGGCGGCCCCGAAGCGCGACGAGGACAGGCCGACCGAGATCGACCCCGCTCTGATGGAGACCTTCGACAAGCTCGGCATTCCGCTTCACGAGAGGGAGGCGCTGGCCGGAGTGAAGCCGAAGAGCAACGTTGCCGTGGACGCGGTGTTCGATTCCGTGAGCGTTGCCACGACCTTCCGCAAGACTCTCGCCGAGAAAGGCATAATCTTCTGCTCCTTCTCCGAGGCCGTGCGCGAGTATCCCGAGCTGGTGCGCAAATATCTCGCGACCGTGGTGCCTTCGGGCGACAACTTCTACGCCGCCCTCAATTCGGCGGTGTTCTCCGACGGATCC
>DVLC01000049.1 GCA_018715685.1 Candidatus Cryptobacteroides merdipullorum | reverse complement strand
CTTTGTAAAATTCAACGGAATGAACCACGAAATGGGACAACTGTTACTATAACTAAAAGATAAATATCTATGAAGGATTTACTGCACAGCCGTTTCATTCAGACGGTATTGTCGGCTGATATGAGCACTGAACCGACAGAAGAATTGAGCCGGCAGAAGCTATGGAGTACTGCCTACAGTTTTATACGGCTGCCACTTCTCTTCTTCATTGGAACTGCCGCAGTGCGATGACCGAGAAGGTAGAGTTCGTCCGGTTCATTTTACTTTTTGCGGTATAATTGCCAAAAACGGTTGATGTCAATGACAAAAGCGGTTGGCAGCGAAGGCGGGCCGCGGCGGACGGAAAGGCATGGGAGCGACGAGTTTTGCAAAATCGTCACCACAGCCGCCTGTATGGCCGATTATCCGAAACATATTGCGCCCACGTCGCCACAAAAACCCGGACTTGGGAGCATGCGCTAATTGCAATCAGTTTATAATCAAGCATTTATACCGAAAGACCACTCCCGAATACTTCCATTTGCCGGAATGGGCATTGACGGACCGCATTGGGTCTGTCTACTAAAATTTTGTCGACTAAACCCATTTTTTAATCATATCAGTAACAATCCGTGCAAAGATATTGAAATCAATGCCTTGCACGGATTTTACCCTACTTTTTGCCAACCAGGCCCTTTTATGGTATCATTTTCCAGTAAAATGAAACACCCGACTTTACATTTCCGGATGTAAAATCGGGTGTTGACTCCACAGATCGTTGATTGTCAATGCTTGTTGCGGAGGGTGAGGGATTCGAACCCCCGAACCCGTTAAGGTCAACAGTTTTCAAGACTGCCGCCATCAACCACTCGGCCAACCCTCCTTCCCTTAAAGGGACTGCAAATTTATGCAATCTCCTCGGATATTCCAAAATTTTTCAGATTTTATTTACATGGGCAGAGTCAACGAGCAAGTGCGACACGCGGCAAAATTACAACAAAAGTCAATTTTATTTACATGCGGCATGTCAGGCGCGCGAATCCTCGTCGGCCGCTTCCTTCGTAGCCTCAAGATACTGCCTGCCCCAGCGCTGGTCGGGTTCGAGATGATTGCCCTCGGCCCACTCGTTCCATGCGTTGATAAAGAACAGATTCTCCTCCCGGCTGTACGGCTCGAATGAGGCCAGCATGCCTTTCAGCAGCTTCTTGTACAAGGCGGGCGTGCTACCGGTCATGACGAAGGACTCCCTGCCCTTCCGAGGGGAATTGTCCCACATCGGCAGAATGCAGCTATACCTTTTATAGTCCGGACGAACTGCGGCGGAGGCGAGACGCTCCTCCACATACCACTCGTACCTGAATCGGTCCAAAGTCAGAGCATGCCCGAACTTTCTTCGCCAGAAATTGTTGACAGAGTACCTGAAATGACGGTATTTCCACAATAAAGGTATGATGTCATGTGGGGGGAACTCGACAGCGGCGTCGAAACCCACGCTCTCCAGGTCGGTAACGACTTCCCCGAAGGCCTCGAACCTGCATATGTAGAGATCCACTCCCCTTTTACGAGCTTCGGCACGCCATATCCCCATGGACTTCGCTATGTCAGGAAAGAGAGAAGAACGATAGATCGCAATCACCGGCCGCCCGTCCACCCTGATATACCTGCGGTCACACAGCACATTGTCCAGCAGATAATTGATATGGGCCACGTCATCTTCGGCCGAGTATGTCTGGCGAATCAGTATCTGTCTGTCACCGCCGTCCCAGGCCCTGGTCCAGTTTTCATTGGCCCAGCAGAGCATGAAAGGGAAATCAGGCTTCCCCGAGCGGAGCATGTCATTTATCGGACGCTCCATCAGGAGGTGGCCGTTGAACCAATAGTGGTAATAGCAGAAACCGTAGATGCCGTGCTCTCCCGCCAGATCCGCCTGGGCCTGCATGGTCTCGGGGACACGCAGGTCATAAAATCCCAGATCCGCCGGCAGATGAGGCTGATAGTGTCCGCGGAACAGAGGCCGGGCCTTCGCCACGTTGGTCCATTCGGTGAAACCCTTGCCCCACCACTCGTCATTCTCCGTAAAAGGATGATACTGCGGCAGATATATGGCGATTATCCTTTTCACGCCTTAGGAGACGGTTTCGACTTTGTCCTTATCCTCGCGGGCAAAGAACTTCCACTGGAACAACAGAAGATAGAAAGCGCCCACGGTCACGCAGGAGTCCGCGAAATTGAACACGGGACTGAAGAAAATCACCCTCGCGCCGTCGCGGATTATGGGGAAATAGAACATGTCGACCACCTTGCCGAACATGAACGGGGCGTAATCCCATATCAGTCCGTAGAAAAGGCAGTCGATTATGTTGCCTATCGCACCTGCCGTGATCATGGTCAGGCCTACCAGCACTCCGGTCGGAACCCTGTCCTTGCGCAGCAGAGACGAAATCCACCATATCAGGAAGCCGCTGAGAACTATGCGGAACAGCGACAGCAGCAGTTTGCCGACGCCTCCGCCGAACGAGAGACCGAAAGCCATGCCCTCATTCTCCACGAAACACAGACGGCACCACTCACCTATGAGCGGAATCTGCTCCCCGAGCGACATGTTGGTCTTGACCAGAACCTTGATGACCTGGTCAATGACCACAAGCGCTACGCCCAGCAGAATCAGGCCGGCCCCCTTGGAAAGCTTCATATGCCTCTACTTCCTGCCCGTCTTGGCCATCATCTCCTTGGCCTCGACCGTCAGAGTCGCATGAGGCACCCTCTTGAGCCTTTCCTTCGGGATCAACTTGCCCGTGGCGCGGCAGATTCCGTAGGTCTTGTTCTCGATGCGCACGAGGGCGGCTTCGAGATTCTGGATGAACTTGTACTGGCGCTGGGCCATCTGGCTCGCCTCCTCCTTCGAAAGCTGGTTGGCTCCGTCGTCCTCCACGGTCTTGAATGAAGGTGAGGTGTCCTCTATATCGTTGGTCCCGTTGTGAATGATGACCTCACGAAGAGTATTGTACTCGGCCTTGGCCTTGGCGAGCTTGTCCTCGATAATCGCCTTGAATTCGGCAAGCTCCGCATCGGAATAACGGGTCTTCTCCACCGGTGCTGTGTTCTTGATGGTTTCTTCTGCCATAATTAAGTAAAGTTTAAGTGTTATTTATTTCTGGAAACTTTAATCCTGACGGATGAGCCTCCCCACTCGACTTCGGCGGCATCCTGAGGAGCGTCAGCGAGTCTGCGGAGCTCAAGCGAGAGCGACAGGGTCTGACCGGCCACATAGTCGGCATATTCGCCGAGCGAGGCCTCGATCTCCCCGTAGTTCTCTCCGTCAGCATATATTACGGTGTTTATTCTGTCAGTCACTTCGAATCCGCTCTCCTTGCGAAGATTCTGGATAGGATGTATGAGTTCGCGCGCGGTGCCCTCACGTTTCAGCTCGGGGGTCTGCACTATGTCAAGGGCGAGGGTGAGAGATCCTTCGGAGGCGACGAGCCAGCCGGGCATGTCCTCGGAGCTGATTTCATAGTCACCCTTGCGCAGCACGACGTCACCTCCGGGAAGAGCCAGCACATAATCGGCTTCCGCGCGCTCCACGGCGGCGATCTGCTCCTGGGAGAGCTCCGCGAACGCCGCTGCGATCTCCTTCATGCGCTTCCCGTAAATCTTGCCGAGAGTCTTGAAATTCGGCCTGATCTTCTTGGTGATAATGCCGGCAGTATCGTGCAGGAACTCTATCTCCTTGACATTCACTTCCGTGAGGAAGATGTCGCGCACCCTCATGATATGTTCCTTGACGGTGTCGTCAAGCACGGGCACCAGCACCTTCGCGAGCGGTTTGCGCACGTTGATGCCTACCTTCTTGCGCAGCGCGAGCACCATTGACGACGCCTTCTGCGCAAAGGACATGCTCTCCTCGAGATCCATGTCCACCAGCGTCATGTCAGCAGAAGGCATGAGCACATAATGGACGGAGTCCGCGCCGGGAACGAGGTCGCGCCACAGCCTGTCCATGAAGAAAGGAGCGATCGGAGCGGAAAGCACGGCCACCGTCTTCAGAGCTTCGTACAATGTCTGATATGCAGAAAGCTTGTCCTCGCCGAGGCCGCTTCCCCAGAGACGCTTCTTGTTGAGCCTGATATACCAGTTGCTGAGGTCGTCGCATACGAAGTCCTGGACCATGCGGCCCGCCGAAGTGATGTCGTAGTCGTCATAAGCCGCGCGCACCGAGGCGACGAGACTGTTGAGCCTGCTGATGATCCAGCGGTCGAACATCGGCCTTCTCTCCATCGGCACGGCCTCCGCGGCAGGGTCGAACTTGTCTATGTTCGCATACAGAGCGAAAACCGAGTACGAATTGTACAGCGTCCCGAAGAACTTGCGGCGCACCTCCTCGACCCCGGCCTCGTCGAACTTGAGGTTGTCCCAGGGCTGGGAGTTGGTGAGCATGTACCAGCGCAGGGCGTCCGGCCCGAAACTGTCGAGAGCCTTGAAGGGGTCGACGGCGTTGCCGAGCCTCTTGCTCATCTTCTCGCCCTTCTTGTCGAGCACGAGGCCGTTGGATATCACGCGCCTGTAGGCAGGCGTGCCGCTGACCATCGTGTGTATCGCGTGCAGGGTATAGAACCATCCGCGGGTCTGGTCGACACCCTCCGCGATGAAGTCCGCGGTGCAGCCGAAATCCGGACTGTCCTTGCCGCGCAGCCCGGTCTGGGCGTAGGGCATCGCGCCCGAATCGAACCAGACATCAATAAGATCCGTCTCGCGGGTCATCTTCCTGCCGGAAGGGCTCACGAGGAATATGTTGTCGACATACGGCCGGTGCAGGTCGATTCTGTCGTAGTTCTCCCTGCTCATGTCGGCAGGGTCGAAGCCGGCATCCCTCAGGGGGTTCGACTGCATGATTCCGGCGGCCACCGCCTTGTCGGTCTCGGCGTAAAGTTCAGCGACGGAGCCTATGCATATCTCCTCCTTCCCGTCCTCGGTGCGCCATATCGGCAGAGGTGTGCCCCAATAGCGGCTGCGGCTCAGGTTCCAGTCCTGAATGTTCTCCAGCCACTTTCCGAAACGGCCCGTGCCGGTGGATTCGGGCTTCCAGCTTATCTGCGAGTTCAGCTCCATCATCTTCTCGCGCACCGCGGTGGTGCGGATGAACCAGCTGTTCAGCGGATAATAGAGCACGGGCTTGTCCGTTCGCCAGCAGTGGGGATAGGAGTGCACGTGCTTCTCGATGCGGAACGCCTTGCCCTGCTTCTTGAGCATCACGCAGAGATCCACGTCGAGCGTGGTTGCGTCGGCGAGAAGGCTGTCGTCGTATGCGTTCTTCACATATCTTCCGGCCCATTCGCGGTAATCGTCGCTGACGCGCTCCCGCACATAGCCGGGATCGAGATCCTCCAGGCGGAAGAAGCGCCCCTTGAGGTCAACCTGAGCCTGGGGGTCTCCGTTCCTGTCGGTCACGGTCAGCGCAGGCACTCCGGCCGCCCTGGCCACTCTGGCGTCGTCGGCGCCGAAAGTAGGGGCGATATGCACGATGCCCGTTCCCTCCTCGGTCGACACATAGTCGCCGGCGATCACGCGGAACGCGCCCTCGTCCGGACGGAACCACGGGATAAGCTGCTCGTAGCGCATGCCCACGAGATCGGAGCCCTTGCAGCTTCCGAGCACCTCGTAGGGAATCTTGTCGTTGAAGAGCGCCGGCACGAGATCCTTCGCCACGATATATGTCGCCGGATCCCCGGTATACGGATTCGAGGACTTCACCTTCACATACTCGATGTTCGGCCCAACGCAGAGCGCGGTGTTGGATGGAAGGGTCCACGGAGTCGTGGTCCATGCGAGAAAATACAGGTTCTCCTCGCCCAGAACCTTGAACTGCACGGTGCAGGTGGTGTCCTTGACATCACGGTAGCAGCCCGGCTGGTTGAGCTCGTGGCTGCTGAGGCCGGTTCCGGCGGCGGGGGAATATGGCTGTATGGACTTGCCCTTGTAGAGCAGCCCCTTGGAGTAGATGTCCTTCAGCAGCCACCACAGGGTCTCGATGTAGCGGTTGTCGTAGGTTATGTAGGGGTCGTCCATGTCGACCCAGTAGCCGATGCGCTCGGTCATCGTGCGCCATTCGGCCGTATACTTCATGACCTCCTCGCGGCAGGTGCGGTTGTAGTCCTCGACGCTGATCTTCCTGCCTATGTCCTCCTTGGTGATGCCGAGCTTCTTCTCGACGCCGAGTTCCACCGGCAGTCCGTGGGTGTCCCAGCCGGCGCGGCGGCGCACCTTGTACCCGGTCTGGGTCTTGTAGCGGCAGACCGCGTCCTTGATGGAGCGAGCCATCACATGATGTATGCCGGGCATGCCGTTGGCGGAAGGAGGACCTTCGAAGAAAATGAACTCGGGCGCACCATCCCTGAGTTCGAGGGATTTCTCGAACGCCCCGTCCTTTTTCCAGTCCTGAAGCACCTCGGCAGCGACCTTCACGAGATCCAGTCCGCCATACTCTTTAAATGTCATATTTTTTCGCTAATTTTGCATGTATAAACAGACTGCGAATTTAACTATTTCCGCCAACTTAAGCAAAACCGACATGACCATACTGGACATTATTCTGCTCCTATGCTTCGTGCCCGCCGTAGTGGCCGGCATATCGAAAGGCTTCGTGAGCCAGGTCGTACAGATAGCGGCACTGATTCTGGGGGCATGGGCGGCCTTCCACTTCTCGTCCGTGATATGCGGCTGGATCTCACAGTACCTGACCATGGACGAGACCATGCTCAAGATCGTCGCATTCATCCTGGTGATCATAGTCATCACACTGATACTCAACCTGCTCGGCAACATGCTGACACGTCTGCTGCACGCCCTGGCCCTCGGATGGTTCAACCGTATTCTCGGGGCGGTGTTCGGCATCCTCAAGGTCGGCGTCATACTCGGGCTGCTGATAATGGTGTTCGAGGGTCTGAATTCGTCGATGGACCTGGTCGACCGCAGTCTGCTTGACGGTTCGAAAGTGTACACGGCCCTCAGGGAGCTTACCGAAACCGTATTCCCCTATCTCAAAGGCCTCGTAGCAGGCATAAGCGAATAAGACATGAGCAGAATAATCCTCATAGAGACATCCACTGCACTATGCTCCACGGCCATAGCGGCCGACGGGCGCATAGCCGCAAGCCGGGAGAGCCGCGAGCCAAGATCCCACGCGGCCATGACGGCACCCTTCGTCAGGGAGATGCTCGACGAACTGGGGCTGAAGGCGGACGACTGCGACGCTGTCTGCGTAAGCGCCGGACCGGGCTCATACACCGGACTCAGGGTCGGCTCCTCCACCGCAAAGGGCTTGTGCTTCGCGTCAGGGAAACCGCTGCTCGCCGTCGGAACTCTTGAAGTGCTCGCATGGCAGGCGCTCGAAGACGGGCTGCTGCCGGACGGCTGCCGCTATGTGATTCCGATGATCGACGCACGGCGCATGGAGGTATACACCGCTGTGTTCAGCCCGGACATGAAGAAGCTCGGAGACACCAGGCCGCTCATAGTCGGGCCCGACAGTTTCGCGGAGCAGCTTGAGGAAGGCCCCGTGCTCTTCATCGGGGACGGAGCGGAGAAATGCTCCGGCCTGATCACTTCACCGAACGCACATTTCGTGCAGACCTGCCCGAGGGCGTCGGCGATGCTGCGTCCCGCGCTCAGGGAGTTCGAGGCCCGCAATTTCAGGGACACGGCCTACTTCGAGCCATTCTACCTCAAGCAGTTCCAGGCCACGGTCAGCAGGAAGAAGATAATCTGAAAGCCATGGAGATACTGATAGTCATACTGGTGTTCGTGCTTCCCGTCCTGTCCGTGATCTTCGACAAGAAGAAGAGAAAAGGAGTGCCCAGAGTCAAGTCGAAGCGCATAATCCTGCCCGGCGGCCAGTTCAGTCCCGAGGCTGCGGAGACCCAGGCCAAGCGCAAGGCCAGCGTGACCGGACACTACATGAGCACGACCGTCAATCCCAAGAAGCCGGCATCGCCGGTAAAAGAAAACGAGGCACGGACAAGCCCGGCGGCAGGCACCCCGACATCAAGACAGGCGGACGCCCAGACCGTGGC
Organism: Candidatus Cryptobacteroides merdipullorum; assembly: GCA_018715685.1. Classification (GTDB taxonomy): domain Bacteria; phylum Bacteroidota; class Bacteroidia; order Bacteroidales; family UBA932; genus Cryptobacteroides; species Cryptobacteroides merdipullorum. The sequence continues at coordinate 5,554 of DVLC01000049.1, read as the reverse complement.
CGACGCGTTCGTAAGCTCCGCAAGGTCCACCCGCAGAAAGGACGGAAACGCCGCCGGAACGGAAAAGAAGGAATACAGCGAAAAGCAGAAACTTATAATATATTCGGAAATACTCAAGCCGAAATTTGACGAGTAATCCGATATTTTTACTATATTTGCAAAGACATGAGGGTTCTGCCAAAGCGGCAGGACTCCTTTTTAATTACTGTTATTAACTAAACAAAAATGTCAGAAGTTCATTATATGAGCCAGGACGGGCTCGACAAGCTCAAGAAAGAGCTGGCCGACGCCCTCGCTCAAAGGCCGGTGATTTCAGCGGCGATAGCCGAGGCCCGCGAGAAAGGAGACCTCTCCGAAAATGCAGAATACGAGTCAGCCCGCGAAGCGCAGGGCCTGCTCGAATTGAGAATAGCCAACCTGCAGAACATGATCGCGAACGCGAAGGTTCTCGACAGCTCGCAGCTCGGCACGGACAGGGTGCAGATGCTCAACAAAGTGAAGGTGAAGAACCTCAACACCGGCAGGAACATGGAGTTCACCATAGTCGGAGAAAGCGAGGCCGACTTCTCCAAAGGCAGGCTTGCGGCCACCACGCCCATCGCCAAGGCCCTTATGGGGCACGGCAAGGGCGAGACGGTCGAGGCCAAGGCCCCTTCAGGAATCATACGCTTCGAAATCCTTGACATCTCTCTCTGATGGCCACGATCTTCACAAAAATCGCCAAGGGCGAGATTCCTTCCTACAAGGTGGCGGAGGATGAGAACTACTATGCCTTCCTCGACATCAGCCCGCTCGCTCCCGGACACACTCTCGTGATTCCGAAGAACGTGGAGGACGACTATATCTTCCACCTCGACGAAGACACCTACAGGGGTCTCTGGGATTTCGCGCGCAAGGTTGCCGCAGCACTCAAGACGGCCGTTCCCTGCAAGCGTATCGGCGTGGCCGTGCTCGGCATGGAGGTGCCGCACACCCACATCCACCTGGTGCCTCTCCAGACCGAGGGCGACCTGGACTTCCGCAAGAAGCGTCCCGAAATATCGAAGGAAGAGATGGAGCGCATCGCTGCGGCGGTCAGCGCTGAATTCGAAAAATCATCAAGATGAAGGCATACAGAACATTGCTGCTGCTCATGGCCGCGGCCGGACTGAGCGCCTGCGGGCAGAAAGCCGAAATAAGCGGCACCGTGGCGGACGCCCCCGACAGCGAAATCGTCGTAAGACAGCTTGACATCAACGTCTATTCCGTGCTCGACACGATCAGGACTTCGGCTGACGGAAGTTTCAGCTACAAGGTCGACATAAAGAAGGGACAGCCCGAATTCATCTACCTGTTCCACGGCGACACCCGCATCGCCGGACTGCTGCTCGAAGCAGGAGAAAAGGCCCGGGTGAGCGCCGACACGCTGGGCAACTACAGCGTCGAAGGCTCGGAAGGTTCCGAGAAGCTCGCGGCAGTGGACAAGGCGTACTCGAAATTCCTCGGCGACATCTACGCCGCGACGGAAGGCCCGGAGATGGCGAAGATCTATCTTGACCACTACCGCGCGTGCGTGGAGTATGTGCTCGAGAACCCCTATTCAATGACAGTCATACCTGTGCTCTACGAAAGGCTCAGCGACGTGAGCCCGGTGTTCAGCCAGTCCACCGACGCCCTGTTCTTCAAGAACGCCGCGGATTCGCTCAAGACAGTCTACCCGGAGTCACGCTATGTGCTCGCCCTCGAAAAGGAGGCGGAGCGCAGGATGAATCTGCTGGAGATAGAGAACAAGGTCAGGACGGCCGAAGAGGCCTCGTTCCCCGACATCGTGATGCCGGACATCAACGGCCAGCGCAAGGCTCTGAGCTCCGTCGACGCGAAGGTAATCCTGCTGCACTTCTGGGACGCATCCGACGCGGCGCAGAAGATGCTGAACATCGACACGCTGCTCCCCGTATACAATGATTTCCACGACCGCGGATTCGAAATCTATTCTGTCTGCGTGTCTCCGGACAAAGCTGAATGGGGCTCGGTGGTCAAGGCGCAGAAGCTGCCCTGGATCAATGTGAACGACGGACGCGGAGGAGCCTCCGGAACCGCGGCATTGTACAATGTCACTTCAACTCCGGCCTCGATGCTCATCGTCGACGGAGAAATCAGCGACGCACAGCTCAAAGGAGAGGCCGGCCTGAGACGAGAGCTCGGCAGGCTGCTTCGTCGTTAGCCAGCTGGGCCTTGAGCTCCTCACCTGAATTGAAGCGCCTTTCGTCACGAAGGCGCTTTTTAAATGTCACGCGCAGATCAAGACCGTAGATGTCATCGCTGAAGTCGAAGATATGGGTCTCTACCACGGGGCCGACATTCGTCATGCCGTAGAATCTCCCTCCGAGGGTCTGCACCTCGGTCAGATAGACTCCGGGAGCCGGAATCATCTTCAGGGGGTCATACATCTGCATGTTGGCTGTCGGGAAACCCAGCACCCGGCCATACTGCTTGCCCGGAACGACCACGCCCCGAAGGGAGTACTCATAGCCGAGCATGGCCGCGGCCGCCTCCACGTCACCTGCCGCCAATGTCTGTCTGATGCACGAGGAACTTACCGCGCGGGTCTCCGTGGCCATCAGAGGCGGTATCACTACGACATCCATCCCCAGACTCTCCGCCACCGGCCTGATCTCGTCGGGCTGAAGATTGTCGGAGCCCAGACGATTGTCATAGCCGAGCAGCACTGCACTTCCGCACAGCTGCCCGCGAACGATGTCGCGCAGGTACTCGCGCGCAGTCATGGCCGCGAATTCACGCGTGAAATTCAGAATCTCAACCCTGTCCACCCCGAGAGCGCAGAGCATCTCCTTTTTCTCTTCGGGGGAAGAAAGCAGCCGCAGACTGCGCGCATCCTGCTGCAGCACGGCGCGGGGGTGATTCGCAAAAGTAACGACAACCGCCTCCTCTTCCCTTTCGCGGGCCGAGGAGACGAGTGTCATTATAACCCGACGGTGTCCGGTGTGGACACCGTCGAAAAAGCCTGTGGCCACTACAGCCATTTCACGAGAGGGAAATCCTGCCTGTGAGGAAGTTTCGCGTTCTTCGGGAAATAGCGGAGTCCGACCTGGAACATTCCGGAACGCTCGGGCAGGATGTCCGCGCTGTAGGTGGCGATTCCGTTCTCGTAATGCTTCATTTCGAGTTCCACCACGTTCTGCAGGTGAGTCCTGCCCTTGGAGTCGGAAGAGCTGAAGATGATCTCCACTCCGATATCCTCAGGCCTGAGCCTTCCGAGGTCAAGCACGACCTCGCTCTTGAGAGGATTGTTGGGCGACAGCACGTAAGACGCGTCTGGCTGCGTGTAGGAGATTATCCTGATGTTGCTCCACTCTCCCCTGACAGTCTCCTTCCACTGCGCGATCTCGCGGGCCACCTTGCAGTTGTCCGCGGTCAGCTCGCTGAAGCGGCGGGCCTGCGGCTCGTAATACTGCTCGCAGTAGTCGGTGAGCATGCGGTTCGTGGTGAAGTTGCAGGCGACCTGGGCTATGGTGTTCTTGATGTAGCTTATCCACCTCGTGGAAAGGCCTGTCGCCTTGTCCACATCGTAGTAGATCTCGGCTATCTCGTTCTCGATGGTAGCATAGATGGTGGATGCGTCGAGCTCGTTCTGGTAGTTGGGGTCATCGTAGGTCTTTTCGAGAGGCAGGGCCCAGCCGGCTCCTTCCTTGTAGCCTTCGACCCACCAGCCGTCGAGCACGGAGAAATGCATGACGCCGTTCATGGCCGCCTTCTCTCCGGATGTTCCTGACGCTTCCTGGGGTCTGGTAGGATTGTTGAGCCATACGTCGACACCCTGAACGAGCCTCTTGGCCAGCGTGATGTCGTAGCCGGCCACGAACACTATCTTGCCGAGGAACCTCTCCTGCTTGGAGATCTCCACGATCTGCTTGATCAGATCCTGTCCGGCGCCGTCGGCCGGATGCGCCTTGCCGGCGAAAATGAACTGCACCGGACGCTCGGGGTCGTTGACAATCGCGTCGAGTCTGTCAAGATCGCTGAACAGCAGCGTCGCCCTCTTGTAAGTGGCGAAGCGGCGGGCGAAACCTATGGTCAGAACGTCGTCCCTGAGATTCTCCTTGATGGTCACGATCTGGCTCGGAGTGTAATGTGCGCTCTGGGCGGGATCGGACAGCCTTTCATTGATGGCCTTTATGAGCTCTCTCTTGAGCAGACGGCGGGTGTCCCAGATTTCCTTGTCAGGCACGTTATAGATGCCTTCGAAGCATTTCTTGTCGTAGTGCGAGGTCTTGAACTCTGGTCCGAACGCCTTGGCCTGCACGGGCTTCCAGTCGCGGGCGGTCCAGGTGGAGTAATGCACTCCGTTGGTCACATAGCTGATATAAAGCTCCTCGGGAAGGTAGCCGGGATACATGTTCGCGAAGATATGCTGGCTGACCTCGCCGTGGAGCTTGGACACGCCATTGACATTCTGCGACATGTTCGCGGCGAGCACGCTCATCGAGAACTTCTCGTCGTGGTTGTCGGGGTTGATCTTTCCGAGACTCATCATCGTGCGCCAGTCGATGCCGACGCTCTGGGGGAAGTATCCGAGATACTTGCCCAGCAGACCCTCCTCGAAGGCGTCGTGGCCGGCAGGCACCGGAGTATGGGTGGTGAACAGACCCGTGGCCCTGATCAGCTCCATCGACTCGTCGAAGGACAGATGGCCTTCCTGCATGTACTCGCGCAGCCTCTCAAGACCAGCGAAGGCCGCATGGCCCTCGTTGTAATGGTAGATTGTCGGATGGAGGCCGAGAGCGCGAAGAGCCCGCACGCCTCCGAGGCCGAGCAGCAGCTCCTGCTTGAGACGGTTCTCCCAGTCTCCTCCGTAGAGCTGATGGGTGACCTGCCTGTCCTCGGGAATATTGTCCTCGTAGTCGGTGTCAAGCAGATAAAGGTCGGTGCGTCCTACGGCGACCTTCCATATTCTCGCGCTCATGTCCCTTCCGGGAAGGGCGACCTTGATGGTCTTCCACACTCCGTTCTCGTCCTGCACGGGCTCGGCCGGAGTCTTGATGAAGTCCTGGGCCTGGTATTCCGCGACCTGGTTGCCCTGAGGCGTGAGTCTCTGGTTGAAATAGCCGTAGCGGTAGAAAAGGCCTACTCCGACGAGATTCACATTCATGTCGCTCGTCTCCTTGAGATAGTCTCCCGCAAGGATTCCGAGACCTCCCGAATAAATCTTCAGGGACGTGTCGAGACCGTATTCCATGCAGAAATAGCCTATCGACGGCTCGGTTCTCTCGCTCTTCTTCGCCATGTAGGCGTTGAATTCATCCATCACCTTGGCAAGGCGGGCCAGGAACTCCTGGTCCTTGGCGAGCTCCATGTATCTCTTGATGCTCACCTTGTCAAGTATCTCCATCGGGTTATGTCCCGACCTGTGCCATATGTCCTTGTCCACGCTCTTGAAGAGAGCCTTCGCCTCATCGTTCCAGCACCACCACAGATTATGGCACAATTTCTCAAGGCCGGACAGCTCCTCCGGGAGATGGCGGGTGATCATCACGCTTCTCCAGGAAGGCGTACC
>DVLC01000005.1 GCA_018715685.1 Candidatus Cryptobacteroides merdipullorum | reverse complement strand
GGGGAGAGCCCGATCATCGACAAGTGGATGTACGCCCTGAAGAACCTGTCGCGGCTGGAGGAGCGGCCGGCGGCGCTGCGCGAGCGGGTGTTCGCGCGCCTTTTCGAGGCGGCGAAGATCGCGGCGTACACGAAGGAGGAGAGGAACCAATACGAGAACGATATGATGACCGAGAACGACTACAGGAACACGATCGACTACGCAAGGGACGAAGGCCGCGCGGAAGGTCATGCGGCCGGACTTGCCGAGGGAAAAGCCGAGATCGCCAGGAGGATGCTGTCGGCAGGGTTGCCAGTGAACCAGGTAACGGAGTTCACCGGTCTCTCCGGGGAACAGCTGGAGAAACTGAAATAGGTCATCTTGTCAATTGCCGGTATGATCCCGGACGCAGCGGAACTGTAATAGCACTCTGCCTTCGAGACAGCCTGCGCAACCGCTCACGGTTTCATAGAGCACGATGCGCCCGTCGAGCATGTCCGGACTATAGGGAACCCGCGCGCAGTAATCGATGGTTCCGCCGGAGCCGTCCTTCCTGCCGGGACGCAGTACGATACTCCCTTCAGGCCTTTCGATGCCTGAAAGCACAGACTTCCTGTCGACGGCCTTGGCACGGGTGCGGCCGTCGACATATATAGGCGAGAAACTCCAGGACTGTGAGCCGTCGGCGCTTTCCAGAACGGGCAAGATTTCAGCAGAATGCTGCGCAGAGACCTCCGGCTGCTCTTTCCAGTCCAGCCTGAGCCTCAGTTCAGCTGCTCTTGCCCCCCCCCTTACCCGAGGACTCCGTCACGATTTCCACCGGTTCCGCCTGCCACTCGATGCGGCTGAGATACGAAACCTGCGCGTCTGCGCCCAGACAGAATATGCCTGAAAGCAACGCGGCCGTAAATATGTTCCGTGTATGATTTTTCATCGTCCGGAGATTAAAATATCATGAATATTATGCCCAGGGACAGCTTGGTGATAGAGAACTTGTTGGAGAATCCCTCATCGACGAGCGCCCCGCAGCGTATGCATTCATATTGTTCGTATTTGGTGCCTACATATCCCGCACCGATTTCCGCTTCGATGCTCCAGCGGGGCGACAGTATCCACTGGTAGCCGTAGCCGATGCCGGCTCCGTACATCCAGCCTTCGTATCTGTAGTCCCGGAGGGTCCGGATCATGCTGAAAGGGAAGAAGGGATTGGCCATGTTGAATTCTCCGCCGAGCAGGTGCGCGGCGACGAAATGGCCGTTGAAAGCCTCGCAGAACCAGAATCTCGCTTCCGGCTGCACCATCCACTGCTTTTGCTTGCGGTAATCGGGGAAATCCCAGGCGTTGTAATTGCCGGACAGGTCGAAGGTCCATTTCGGTGCCAGTGCGGCCTCGACCCCAAGGTTGATTGTCGCCGTGGCGTCGGACAGCAAGTTGGTCTTCACCGCGAGCTTCTGGGTGTGGAGAGACTGCAGTGAAAGCGCTGATGCGGCAAAAATGACGACGAATTTGGTGAAAATTCGCGAATTCATTGCTGGGTAAGTTGTTAAATCTTGTTTGCTGCTGCAAGGATATAAATTATTTCAACAACTTACCCCCCCCCTTGAAAAAATGAGAAAAATTTGAATTCCCGGACAGTCAGGATGTTACGAGAGCTCTGCCTCTATGCCTACGTATTCCGGCATGTAGCTGCTTCCTGCCCTGTGCATGGCCGACGAGAAATGCTCTCCTCTGCGCAGGGTGAATGTCTCTCCGCGGTAGCTTATAGTGACGTCGCAGACGCCGACCGCCTCGACCTTGAGTTCGCCGAGGTTCTCGCGCACATAGTCATTTTCGAACAGAACGGCCAGATTCATTCCGGCTGACAGCTCCCTGAAAGGTGTCGACCTTGCGGGGAAACGAGTCTTGTGTCCGAGGGCCGTGTCCCTCGTCTCGCTCAGGTACCAGAGATAGAGAACAGATTCTTCCATAGCGCATAAGAGTTAAGTAACACCAACAAATATAATAAAATATTGCAGATATGTCATGTCTTCAGGGCGCTTTCCGGCCTGTCGGGGCAAAAAAATCAATTTTCCTGTTCCGAGAGGTTGCGGAATGCCGGAGAATCGTTAAATTCGCAGACTTGGAGCATTTGATTTGAGATGAAAATGGACAGAGAACATAAGATTGCGACCATTTGCGTGCAGGGCGGCTGGAAGCCCGGGAACGGAGAACCCCGGGTTCTGCCCATAATCCAGAGCACGACCTTCAAGTACGATACGAGCGAGGAGATGGCTATGCTGTTCGACCTCGAGAAGGAAGGATATTTCTACACGCGCCTGCAGAATCCCACCAGCGACTGCGTGGCCGCCAAGATAGCCGAGCTTGAAGGCGGGGTCGGTGCGGTGCTGACCTCCTCCGGGCAGGCCGCGAACCTCTTCGCGATACTCAACATCTGCGGCGCAGGCGACCATTTCATCGCTTCTACCGAAATATACGGCGGAACCTACAATCTCTTTTCCGTGACCCTGCGCAAGCTCGGAGTGGACTGCACCTTCGTGGACGAGAACGCCTCCGACGATGAAATCCAGGCTGCTGTAAGACCGAACACAAAGGCGATTTTCGGAGAGACGATCAGCAACCCCGGCTGCGTGGTGTTCGATATCGAGAGATTCGCGCGCATCGCGCACCGCAACGGCATGCCTCTGATCGTGGACAACACCTTCGCGACTCCGGTGAACTGCCGTCCGTTCGAATGGGGTGCCGACATAGTCACTCATTCCACTACCAAATATATGGACGGTCACGCGACCCAGGTCGGCGGAGCGGCCGTTGACAGCGGCAATTTCGACTGGAAGGCCAACGCCGCCCGTTTTCCGGGACTGACGACTCCAGACGCCTCCTACCACGGTCTCGTGTACGCCGACGCGTTCGGAAGGAAGGCATATATCACGAAGATGGTGTCGCAGCTCATGAGGGATCTCGGCTCCACGCCTTCGCCAATGAATTCCTTCCTGCTTAATCTCGGTCTCGAGACTCTCCATCTGCGCGTGGCCCGTCATTGCGAGAACGCCCTGGCGGCGGCCCGCTTCCTGCATGACGACCCTCGCGTGAACTGGGTCCACTACTGCGGACTCGAGGACGACGCCTGCTACAGCCTGGGACGCAAGTATCTTCCGGGCGGTTCCTGCGGAGTGCTTTCGTTCGGCCTCAAGGGCGACAGGGAGACGGCCATAAGGTTCATGGATTCGCTGCAGTTCATAGCGATAGCCACCCATGTGGCGGACATTCGCTCCTGCGTGCTGCATCCGGCGAGCCACACTCACCGCCAGCTCAGCGACGAGCAGCTGCGCGAGGCCGGCATAGCCCCGGACCTCATCCGGCTCTCCGTGGGCATAGAGGACATAGAAGACATCCTGGCGGACCTCCGTCAGGCCCTTGATAAAACTTTCGGGAAATGATGAAAAGGATAATGATTATGGCTGCGCTTGCTCTCACGCTTTCCTCGTGCGGAGGTGGCGGAGGCGGTGACGAAGCCGTCGCGGACGCTGGGCTGCCCGTGGTCAGGTCGACAGAAAACAGTACGGTATACTGGATCAAGGACAACCATGGGGAAAGACTGATGCCCGTGAGCCTGTTCCCCGATGCGCCGCAGTCGCTCGTCGACAGCCTCGGGGTGCAGGACGGAGTGCCAGCTTCAGTCGGGACCTTCCTTATGCTCTGCGATGACGGGACCGTGCTCTTCGACACCGGTAACGGAGGGGAGAACGCCGGCCTGTATGCCGGACTCGACTCTCTGGGCATGAGCCCCGCCGATGTCGACTATCTCTACATCACCCATTTTCACGGCGACCATATCGGCGGCATGATGGCGGGAGACAGCGCCGTGTTCACTAATGCCCAGGTCTATGCTCCCAAGGCCGAATATGATGCCTGGATGGCGATGCCTGACGACAGGAAGGCCCAGGTGGTCAGGACTATGGACGCATACAAGGACAGGCTGCATCTGGTCGACTGCGGACTGGAGCTGCTTGCCGGCAGCGAAGTGGTCCTTCCCGGAGGGGTGGTTCCCTATTACGCTCCCGGACACACTCCCGGGCATACGGTCTATTATATAAAGTCTGCCGGCCTGCTGGTAGCGGGTGACCTGATGCACGGCGCCGCCATCCAGATGCTGCGTCCCGACATCAACGCCAGTTTCGACATGGACGGCGCCAAAGCCGCCGAGACCCGCGCAAAGGTCCTCGACTGTGTCAGGGCGAACGGACTCGTGATGGCCGGAATGCATCTGCCGGAACCGGGGTATATTGGCTTTTCGGATGTAAAGGCTGCCGAATGAGAGTGAACGGCGGTGTTGGTCCGCCGTAACGTTAGTTATTATGGTATTACCGGCAGCCCGATCGTTCAACATAACGCCGGGCTGCTTTATATGAGAAATTTATGCAAGAAGAATATGCTTTGATAACCGGCGCGAGCCAGGGTCTGGGCAGGGAGCTGGCGCTGCAGCTGGCTTCCAGGGGTCAGAACACTCTGCTGGTGGCTCTCCCCGGAGAGAGTCTGCATGAAGTGCGCGACAAATGCCGGAGTCTCGGCGTGCGGAGCGAATGCTTCGAGCTCGACCTGACCGACAGGGACAGTCTCCTTGGCTTCATTTCGGAGGTCAACGGAAGCTTTCGTCTGTCCCTGCTCATAAACAATGCGGGAACCGGCGGAAGCCGTAAGTTCGACGAGGCTCCGCTGAAGTATATCGACACCATAATGAAGCTCAACGTGATCGCCACTACGGTGCTGACCCACGGACTGCTTCCCAATCTCCGCAGGAACGCTCCCGCGCGCATACTGAACATCTCTTCGCTGGCGGCCCTGATTCCGACGGGCTACAAGACCGTGTATCCGGCTTCCAAGGCGTACATCAAGCATTTCTCGCTCGGAATGCGCGAGGAGCTCAGGCCTTTCGGCATATCGGTGAGCCTTGCCCTGCTCGGCCCTATGCCCACCAGGCAGGAGATCATAGACAGGATAAACCGTCAGGGGGCTCTCGGGCGAATGCTCTCCGTGACTCCCGAAAAAGTTGCGAAGGTCTGTCTGGACGGGCTTTTCAAAGGCAGGCGGATAATAGTTCCCGGAGGACTTAACAAATTGTCGTACAATCTGCTCAAACTGGTTCCGGAGCAGCTTAAGTCGACTTTGATGAGCCGTTCGGTAATCAGGAACGAAATAGGAGGCTGACATGGCGGACAGGAAGAAGACTGTTCTCGTGACCGGCGCGAACGGAATGCTGGCCGCGAATATAATAGAAAGACTGCTGCATGAAGGATATGCGGTGGTCGCCACGCTGCGCCGTGGCAGGAAATATGCAGGCGGAACTTCCGGCGGACTGGAGGTGGTCGAGGCGGATTTCAAGGACGCGGAGGCCATGAGACCTCTTATGTCCCGTTGCGGAAGAGTGATCCATGTGGCTGCGATGACTTCGCAGTCATGTCCCGACTACGGACAGTACAGGAAGGTGAACGCCGAGGCGACACGGATGCTGGCGGAGCTCGCCGCCGGATGCGGGGTGGAGCGTTTCGTATATGTGAGCACCGCCAACACCATAGGTTTCGGAGCGGACGAGACTCGCCCGATGGCGTATCCTTTCAGCGGGTCGTTCTATGCGAGGAGCAAGAGGGAGGCGGAGGAATACCTGCTGCCGCTCGCTGACAGAATGGACATCGTGGTGGTGAACCCCACTTTCATGATAGGGAAGTACGGCAGCGAGAAGGGCTCCAACCGGGTGTTCTCGATGGTGAGGAAGTCTCCGGTGCTCGTCTGCCCGTCCGGCGGCAAGAACGTGATAGACGTGGCCGAGGCCGCCAGAGGCATGGTGATGGCGATGGAGGGCGGCAGAAGCGGCGAGAAATATCTGATCTGCGGCGAGAACTACAGCTATTCGGAACTGTTCCGCGCGATAGCCGGGCATTTCGGGCTGCGGAGATGTTTCCTGCCTGTGCCGGACTTTCTGCTGAAGGCGGCCGGCGCTCTCGGCGACCTGCTCGCGCGCTGTGGCATGAAGGTCGAGTTCACCTCGGTCAACATGAAGATACTGATGATAAAGAATTACTACGACACCGACAAGGCTTTCAGGGATTTCGGTTTCCGGCCCCGCGGACTTTTCGGTGTCCGGCAAAACTCCTGACGCATATGAAAGGAAATTTTAATAAAATTTTGAAATCCGGCAAGGACGGCGCTCGGCGTGCCGGCCGGAAATTGTGGATACTGCCCGCGGCTCTGCTTGTCGTGGCCGCGGTGGCGGTCGTGGCGGTGCTGGCCGGCAGGAAGCCTGAACCTGAGAATATTCCGGTCGTGCAGACGCAGACCGTGCAGACGCAGGACGTCGAGGTCTACGGGGAATATCCCGGAACGATAAGGGCGCAGCAGTTCGTTGAAGTACGTGCGCGCGTCGAAGGCTATCTCGAGAGTATGCTCTTCGAGGAGGGGTCGTATGTGGAGAGGAACCAGAGGCTGTTCATAATAGACCCGAGGCAGTATCAGGCGACGGTCGACAAGGACAAGGCCCAGCTCGAGAAGAACAAGGCCCTCGCCCAGCAGGCGGAGCGCGCCTTGAGGCGTATCGAGCCGCTCTACGAGCAGCAGGCTGCCAGCCAGCTGGATCTGGACAACGCTGTAGCCAACTATGAGACCGCGAAGGCCGAGGTGCAGATGAGCGAGGCTGATCTGGCGCAGAGCGAACTGGCGCTCGGCTACACCGTCGTGCGCTCGCCTATCAGCGGCTACATCAGCGAACGCTATGTGGACATCGGAACCCTGGTAGGCCCCGGCGGACAGTCGCTGCTCGCCACCATCGTGAAGAGCGACACGGTGTTCGTGGAGTTCAAGATGACCGACCTCGACTACCAGAAGAGCAAGGCGAGGAATGTGAACTTCGGACAGACCGACACCTCCAGGACCTGGGCTCCATATGTGAAGATCACGCTTGCGGACAAGTCCGTGTACCCCTACAGCGGCCTCGTGGACTTCGCCGACCCCCAGGTGGACACCAAGTCGGGCACGTTCTCGGTCAGGGCCAAGATGCCAAATCCCGACCATGCCCTGCTTCCCGGGCAGTTCACCAACGTGACCGTGCTGCTCGACGTGCGTGAGAATACTGTAGTGGTGCCCACCAAGGCCATCTCCGTCGAGAAGACGGGCTCCTACATATTCGTGCTGCGTCCCAACGGCACCGTCGAGAAGCGTTTCATCGAGATCGGCCCCGAGAACGGCAACAACACGATTGTCGAGAGAGGACTGCTTGCCGGCGAGGAGATAGTGGTCGAGGGCTACCATAAGCTTATTCACGGAATGAAGGCGCGCAAGGCATGAAATCGGATTTCTTCATAGACAGACCGGTCTTCTCCACTGTCATATCGGTGCTCATAGTCATCGTCGGCCTGATAGGACTGACGATGCTGCCGATCGACCAGTATCCGGATGTCGTTCCTCCGCAGGTGAGGATTTCGGCTTCGTATCCCGGAGCCAGCGCGCTCGCCGTCTCCCAGGCGGTCGCGACGCCTATCGAACAGGAGCTCAACGGAACTCCAGGTATGCTGTACATGGAGTCGTCCAACACCAACACGGGCTCGTGCACGGTCACGGTGACTTTCGACAGCTCCACCGATCCCGATCTCGCCGCTGTCGAGATACAGAACAGGGTCAAGGAGGCCGAGTCCAGACTGCCTTCGGAGGTTGTGCAGAACGGAATCTCCATCGAGAAGCAGGCTCCTAACAGACTGCTGACCATAACGCTCCAGTCTTCGGACCCCAAGTTCGACGAGGTCTACCTCAGCAACTATGCGACTCTGAACGTAGTCGACATGATACGCCGTGTGCCCGGGGTGGGCCGCGTCTCGAGCGTCGGAGGACGCTACTATGCGATGCAGATATGGGTGCAGCCCGACAAGCTTGCGAGCATGGGTCTGACCGTCGGAGATCTCCAGAGTGCGATCCGTGACCAGAACCGTGAGTCCGCGGCCGGCGTGCTCGGGCAGCAGCCCATCGAGAATGTCGACATCACCACGCCCATCACTGCCACCGGCAGGCTTTCAAGCGAGAGCGAGTTCGAGAATATCATAGTGAGGGCCAGCGATGACGGCACGATCCTCAGGATGAGAGACGTGGCCACGGTTTCACTGGAAGCCCAGTCATATAACACCGAGAGTGGCATCGACGGCAAGAATGCCGCGGTGATCAATGTGCTCATGCTCCCCGGCGCAAACGCGATGGAGGTCGCGGAGAATGTCAAGGCGGCGATGGCCGAGATAAGCGAAGGTTTTCCTGACGGCATCACCTACGACATTCCTTTCGACATGACCGACTATATATCCGAGTCTATACATGAGGTTTACAAGACACTTTTCGAAGCGCTGCTGCTCGTGATCCTGGTGGTGTTCCTCTCGCTGCAGAGTTGGAGGGCCACTTTGGTTCCCGCGATAGCCGTGCCTATCTCTCTGGTGGGCACGTTCGGTGTCATGCTCATTTTCGGCTTCTCGCTGAATACAATGACGCTGCTCGGACTCGTGCTCGCGATAGGAATTGTAGTCGACGATGCGATAGTCGTGGTCGAGAATGTGGACCGCATAATGGAGCAGGAGCATCTTCCTCCGAAGGAGGCTACCAAGAAGGCGATGAGCGGAATCGGCGGCGCGCTGGTTGCGATGTCGCTGGTGCTCTGCGCCGTGTTCGTGCCCGTGAGCTTCCTTTCCGGAATCACCGGAGAGCTTTTCCGTCAGTTCAGCGTGACTATCGCGGTTTCTGTGGTCATATCCACCGTGGTGGCTCTGACCTTGAGCCCGGTAATGTGCGCGACATTCCTCAAGCCGTCCGATGGCAGGCCGGAGAAGAAGAATTTCATCTTCCGCAGGATTACTTCGTGGTACGAGACCGGTACGAACTTCTATGCCCGCACCGTCCGCACCTGCCTCAGGCATTCGAAGCGCATGTTCGCGGCATTCGGTGTCGTGTGCGTAGGTATCTTCCTGATGTCCAGGCTTATCCCCCAGAGCTTCCTCCCCAAGGAGGATCAGGGTTACTTCACGGTCGAGCTCGAACTCCCGGTCGGATCCACTCTTGAGCGCACGAGGCTTGTGGCCGACAGGGCCATGGAGTTCTTCATGCGTCAGCCCGACATCGAGAACGTGCTCAGTGTCGTGGGTTCCTCTCCGCGAATAGGTACGAGCCAGGCCAATGCCCAGTTCACCGTGATGCTCAAGCCCTGGGACGAGAGAAAGATAAGGGACATCTCCAAGATGATGCAGATGGTGTCCGACACGCTGTCGCTGTATCCCGAGAGCAAGGTCTACACGAGCACTCCCGCCGTGATTCCCGGACTCGGCTCTTCAGGAGGCATAGAGATGGCTCTGGAGGCGCGCGGGGATTGCACTTACGAGCAGCTTCAGGCGGCCGCCGACTCCCTTGTATATTACGCGTCGCAGAGAAAGGAGCTCGCGAGCGTGTCGAGCGCCATGCAGAAGGATATCCCCCAGCTGTATTTCGATGTCGACAGGGACAAGGCGCAGCTGCTCGGAGTCCCGATCGCGGATGTCTTCTCGACGCTCAAGGCTTTCACCGGTTCGGTGTATGTGAACGACTTCAACATGTACAACCGAATCTACAGGGTGTATCTTCAGGCTGAAGGCCCCTACAGGGCGCATAAGGACAACCTGAACCTGTTCTTCGTCAAGAGTTCGTCCGGATCCATGGTACCGGTGACTGCTCTCGGCACCACGTCGTACACCACCGGCCCCGGAACCGTGAAGAGGTTCAACATGTTCTATTCGGCGAACATCAACGCCGAGGTCGCACAGGGCTACAGCTCCGGACAGGCGATGGACGCGCTGGAGCAGATAGTCTCCGAGCATCTGCCTTCGAACGTGGACGTGGAGTGGAGCGGACTGTCATATCAGGAGAAGAAGGAGGGAGGCAAGACCGGCACAGTGCTCGCTCTCTGCGTGCTCTTCGTGTTCCTGTTCCTTGCGGCTCTCTACGAGAGCTGGAGCGTACCTGTGGCGGTGCTGATGTCGCTGCCTATAGCGATTGCCGGCGCATATTTCGGCGTCCTTCTGTTCGGCTACGACAGCAATATCTATTTCCAGATCGGACTTGTGATGCTTGTCGGACTCGTGGCGAAGAATGCGATTCTGATAGTCGAGTTCGCGAAGGATAACATAGAGAAGGGGGAGGATCCCGTGCAGGCCGCCACAGATGCCGCCAGGCTCAGGTTCAGGCCCATCATGATGACCTCGCTGGCCTTCATTCTCGGCATGCTGCCGCTCGTGATGGCGTCCGGCCCCGGTGCGGCAAGTCGCCAGAATATAGGTACGGGCGTGTTCATCGGAATGATAGTGGCCGTGACGGTGGGCATAGTGTTCGTTCCTTTCTTCTTCGTATGGATTTACAGGCTCAAAGATATTATGCACGACAAGTTGAAGAGGCGCAGGCTTCCCGGTCTCGGGAAAGCGGGCGGCAGAGGGGCAGCCGCTCTGCTGCTGATCGCCGGTCTGTCTTTCGGGGCGTCTTCCTGCTCGCCTTCGAAGTATGTGACCCGGCCCGATCTTGAGGAGCTTCCGGAGACATACGCCGGAGGGATGTCGGCGGACTCGCTGACCATCGCGGATCTGGAGTGGACCGAGATATACGGCGACACGATTCTATGCAATCTCGTCAACCATGCGCTGGAATACAACAAGGACATGGAGATAGCGGCCCGCCGCGTGCAGGAACTTCAATATCGTTACCGTGTGGAGAACTCACGCATCTTCCCTTCGATTTCCGCCGCCGCAAGCGCGGACAACGAGCTCAACAACTATGACGGTGCGGGCGCTTCCGATGACCCTGCAATCGGACTGAAGGCCGAGATGAACTGGGAAGTCGACCTGTGGGGCCGGCTGCGCTGGGGCGGAAAGGAGGCCATGGCGGAGTATCTTGCGAGCGTGGAAGCCAGACGCAGCGTGCAGATGACTCTGATTTCCGAGGTCGCCCGCTGTTATTTCGAACTCGTGTCGCTCGATGAGGAACTGGCGGTGGTCAAGGCTACCGTGAAGACCCGTGAGGAAGGGGTGGCGAAGGCCGAACTGCGTTTCCGCAGTGGTCTTACCAACGAGATTCCCTATCAGCAGGCGATAGTGGAGCTTGCGACGGCGTCTTCGCTGGTTCCTGACCTCGAGAGACAGATTGCTGTCAAGGAAAGCGAGCTCGCCTTCCTGACAGGGTCTTATCCTCGGGCGATGGAGAGGCGTGGTTCGTCGCTGCTGCAGCTCGGTTATCGTGAGGAGGTCGCGGTTGGCGTGCCTTCCCAGCTGCTGACGAGGCGACCCGACGTCCGTGAGGCGGAGATGAACCTCAAGGCCGCCGAAGCTGCGGTCGGAGTCGCGAGCGCAGAAAGATTCCCTACTTTCACCATCAACCTGATCGGAGGTCTCGAGGACGACAATTTCAGCGGTTTTCTCCAGTCGCCGTTCTACTATGCTCTCGGCAGCCTTGCCTCGCCGATCTTCAATTTCGGAAGGAACAGGGCGAACTTCAAGGCAGCCGTCGAAGCGTACGAAAGAAGCCGTGCTGAATACGAGAAAACGGTGATGTCGGCGTTCAAGGATGTGTATGACGCCAGGGTGACATATAACTCGGCGATAGACAACACCAACTACCAGACCGACCTCATGAACGCTTCGGCGAAGTACTACAGGCTCGCCAATCTCCAGTATATCAACGGTGCGATCAGCTACCTCGACGTGCTCGACGCGCAGAGGCGGTATTTTGACGCCCAGATCTCCCATCTGACGGCGGTCCGCGACGAGTATCTGGCTCTCGTGTCGCTGTACAAGGCCTTGGGAGGGGGCTGGAGATAGACAGTGCTGGCTTATACCTATATTTCTCCCGGCCGCTTCGAACTGATCGAAAAGCCGCGTCCCGTTCTCCTGGACGCCAAGGACGCGATAGTTAGGGTCACTCTCGGAAGCATCTGTACGAGTGACCTGCATATCAAGCACGGAAGTGTGCCCAGAGCCGTTCCAGGCATCACGGTCGGTCACGAAATGGTCGGAGTGGTCGAGGAGACCGGTTCCGGAGTCTCTTCCGTGAAAGCGGGGGACAGGGTTGCCGTCAATGTCGAGACTTTCTGCGGAGAATGTTTCTTCTGCCGCCACGGCTATGTGAACAACTGCACCGATCCTGACGGCGGATGGGCGCTCGGCTGCCGCATCGACGGAGGGCAGGCTGAATATGTGAGGGTTCCTCATGCCGATACGGGCCTCTGCCGCATTCCTGATACGGTCAGCGACGAACAGGCTCTTTTTGCCGGCGACATCCTCGCCACGGGTTTCTGGGCGGCCCGGATTGCTGAAATATCCGCCGGAGATACGGTGCTGGTCATCGGCGCCGGGCCGACAGGCATATGCGCCCTTCAGTGCGCGATGCTGCACAATCCTGGCAGACTGGTAGTCTGCGAGCGCGATCCGGAGAGAAGGGAGTTCGTGCGCAGGCTTTATCCTGACGTGCTCGTGACCGGGCCCGGAGAATGCCGGGATCTCGTCATGTCGACCGCCGCTCACGGCGGTGCGGATGCCGTGATGGAGCTCGCCGGAAGCGCTGATTCGTTCCGTCTGGCGTGGGAATGCGCAAGGCCCAACGCCGTGGTGACCGTCGCGGCGCTCTATGACGGCCCTCAATCGCTGCCGCTTCCGGACATGTACGGCAAGAATCTTACTTTCAAGACCGGCGGCGTCGACGGCTGCGACTGTGCCGAGATTCTGAAACTTGTCGAGGCCGGCAGGATCGACACGACTCCGCTCATAACCCACCGCTTCCCCCTGAAGGAGATAGGCAAGGCGTACCATCTGTTCGAGAATCGTCTCGACGGGGTGATGAAGGTGGCCGTGACTGGCAGCTAGCAAAAGAATTTCCGGAGAACTTGAAAACAGTTTCTCCCGCTATAAGACATGATTATTATGAGAAAGAATTTCGGAAGCAAAAGCTGGATGTATCCTCTGCCCGTGCTCATCGTTGCGGCATACGACGATGAGGGCAGGCCCAATGCGATGAACGCCGCCTGGGGCGGTATCAACACCGACGACACTGTCGGAATCTGCCTGTCCAAAGGGCACAAGACCACGCAGAACATTCTTGCGTCCAGGGCCTTCACCGTGAGTTTCGCCACCGCGGAGTACCTGACGGCCTGCGACTATGTCGGCATCGTCTCCGGCAACAGCGTGCCCGACAAGTTCGAAAGGGCCGGGTTCCACGCCGTGAAGTCGGAATTCGTGAACGCTCCTCTCATAGAGGAACTTCCGGTCGCTCTGGAGTGCGAGCTGCTTTCCTACGACCCCGAGAGCTGCTATATGACAGCGCGCATCGTCAATGTCTCGGCCTCTGAATCAGTGCTCGACGACAGCGGAAAGATCGACCCCTCCAAGGCCGGTTTCGTGACCTTCGACCCCGTGAACAACGCCTACCTCGCCATCGGTGCGCGTATCGGCACCGCGTTCAGCGACGGGAAGGTGATGAGGTAGGGGGCTCGTTCCGGCCTTCTGGTGCCAGTGCTGGGCCTTCTCATGGCATTGTTGAGGCTTCTGCGATGACCGGGGCGGCGGTGCTTCGCTGTCCCGGTTTTTTGTTTTGGGTATGGCGCTGCTGAGCCGGTGCTGCACTGATGTGGCGCTGTCGGTCGTTGGCTTGGCGCTGGACTGTTATGCTGCTCCGTGTCTGTTGTCGTGTCGATGTTGTGATGTGTTGCCGCTGGTAGATGTGATATTTCTGGACAGCCGCGTGCTGCCTTGCCGCTGGACTGCTGTGCCGGTACAGAGTGTCGAGCAGTCGGGATGTACGGCCTTGCCGGGTGTTGTATAGCCTTTGCGCTGCTGTGCTGCCGTTTCGGAGTCGCGTGCATTTCCGGATCCGTGCTGAAAGTCCGTGCCTGAGTTTCAGGCGTGTGCAGTATTGTTGCCGGAGGATGTGGATACCGCAAGAGGCACGGCAACGGCTGAGTTTCAAGCATGTGCTGTGCCGTTAACCCTGTCGTGTAATTTGCCGACGTTTCGGACATGGTCGCTTGTGTCACGTTCCGCAGTCCGGAATTGTTTCATCTCCTGCAGCTGTTTCGACACGCAGAGACAGCCTTCGCTCAGCGTTATGCTCCGAAGCGTCCCGGTGATTTCGGTATTTTAGGTTGGTGACAATGCCAAAAGTGGTAGGAGGAAAAGCTGACAGTGCTGGGCGAAAAACCTGGGAGCAATATGTTTTGCGAAATCGGCCCTGCAGCGGCCTGTATGGCCGATTGTCCGGAACATATTGCTCCCAAGTCGCCTCAAAAACACCGACTTGGGAGCATTGGGTTTCAGAAAAACACCTCTCTACAGGCCTGCAAGGGCATTTTTTCAAAATATATTGCTCCCAGGTAATTTCATCAGCCACAACATGGCTGCTCGGCGCATTTGGCTGAATGATTTCATCGCCCGGATTGTCCACCTCGCCGACTTGGAAGTATAGCCTGTGAGACCGCTTTGAGTGAATGCAGGCCGACGCGGAAGCCGTATTCCGGGCAGCGTTGGCGCCTCCTTATTTTTCGATTATCACTCATTAGATGAAACGCGTTTCATCTAATTTCTTTATATTGCAGAAGCTTAACAAGTTATGGAGGTTTCGCCAACCATTTTTGGCAATTATACCAATTATACCGATTTGTCCGCCTCGCCCCGTTTTCGCGACTTCCGGACACGAAAAAAGCAGCTACATTTCTGCAACTGCTTGATTCTTTGTGGGAGCTGAGGGAGTCGAACCCCCGACCCTCTGCTTGTAAGGCAGACGCTCTGAACCAACTGAGCTAAGCTCCCGAGCGACCCTCGTTTCGTTTGGGTTTGCAAATGTACAACAAAAATTTTATTCACCAAAAATATTTTACATTTTTTTAAAAAATTTGTGCAATCTTTGCATTGCAATCTGCATCTATAGGGCGTATGAAAACGACATGCAGATTGTTCATCCTCCTTGCCATGTCAGTTAACATGCTGGCTGGTTGTGATTTGAACACGCATTTCAGAGAGGGTGGCTTGAAATATGAATATGACACCGAGTGGGCTGCGGCATATTACTATGGCAGTTCTTCGGATGCCGGAGTCGTACAGTACCGGCTGACGCTTGTCGTCGGCAGGACTGACGACAACAACGACCTGACTTCGTACGGTTCCAAGGCTTCGCTCGTGTTGAGAGCGCCGCTTCTGCCGGATGTTGAACTGCCGGAAGGGCTGTATGGCCAGTCAGGTGACTACACCTTGAACTGCGGCGCAGATTCGGCCGGGCCGGACAATGACGAGTGTTCGTATGTCGAGGTGGTGCCCATGGGATCGGACTCTTCCATCCGCTATCCGGTAGAAGGAGGATCCCTGGAAGTAGAGGTCGGACCGGACGGCGACTATGAGATAAAAGCAGTCCTGAAGGCCAGCGAATGTGAGTTCGAGTATGAGTACGAAGGCCCGCTGGATACATACGACCTTTCAGGAATGCGACTTTTATAACCAAATGGGGATGTTCTGGTTTTGACAGCATCGATTCCGGATGGTAAGCACGTCGGGAGTAGGAGACTGGCCCGCTAATCCCAGTCTTCAAGCCATAACTGGCAACTACAACTACTCATACGCTTGCTAGTTTCATAGAAACTGAGCATCAATCAGAGCCGCCAAGGCTGCGGCACTGACGTATATCCCTCCAGCTTTAGGCCGGTTCAGTCTGGGTAAAGGGGTATCATCAAAACCGGATGCGCGGGGCGGACGCCTCTATGTCCCGTCAAGATTCAGAGGATAAGCTTCGGCTGGCCCGTCCTTCGGCAGGCCGGAGTCGACAACCAAAGGAGGAATAAGCGTGTAGAAAGCTCTCTGGGGCGTTGTTTGGACGGCGGTTCGACTCCGCCCATCTCCACTGGAAGCCGTTGCCGATCAATAAGTTGGCGGCGGCTTTTCTTTTGCCCTGCAACGCCGGCGAAGTATGGCGATTCAATTCCTGTGGGCATAATTGCCAATTATTCCATTTTTTTATAACTTGTGCCTGCTTTCGGATGAGTCCGGAGGCGGGAACCGACACAAAACCAATAACCATAACATCGTTCCAGAGCATGAAGAAACTTGAATTGCTTACGCTGTGTGCTGCAATTGCCATAGCTGCGCTTGCCGGCTGTTCGCAGGGCCGGAATGAAGTGACAAAATCCGGCCTCAGGCCCGCGGATTTCGAGACCGAATATGAGGATTCGCTGCGAGGTCGCAAGCCGGTGTCGCTCCATGTCCTGAAAAACGGATCCGGGATGGAGGCCTGCATAACCAATTTCGGCGGCCGCATCGTTTCGTTGACGGTGCCCGACAGGGACGGCGGATTCCGTGACGTGGTCCTGGGCTTCAGCAAGGCTTCCGACTATTTCCCTTCAAACAACCAGTCGGATTTCGGAGCGGCCATAGGACGCTATGCAAACAGAATAGACAAAGGCTCGTTCGTGATTGACGGCGAGAGAATCCAGCTTCCCGTGAACAATTTCGGCCATTGCTTGCACGGCGGGCCTGCGGGGTGGCAGTATCAGGTATATGATGCCGCGCAGCCGGACGACAGCACTCTGGTCCTGACCATGCATTCGCCTGACGGCGACCAGAATTTCCCGGGTGAAGTGACGGCCGTGGTGACCTATACGCTCCGGGACGACAATGCGCTTGACATTAAATACAGTGCCACCAGCACGGAACCTACGGTCATCAACATGACCAACCATTCATATTTCAATCTCTCCGGCGATCCCTCCAGGCCGGTCACCGACCATCTGCTCTATATCGACGCGGACAGCTTCACTCCCGTCGACAGCACCTACATGACGACGGGGGAGATCCTTCCGGTCGAGGGAACCCCGATGGACTTCCGCACGCCCAAGCTCATAGGGCGGGATATCGACGACTTCGGATATGAGCAGTTGAAGAACGGCAACGGCTACGACCATAACTGGGTGCTGAACGGCGGAGGAGACATAAGCGTGAAGGCCGCGGAGCTGAGCTGCCCCGAATCCGGAATCGCGCTGGAGGTCTATACCACCGAGCCGGGGCTGCAGTTCTATTCCGGCAATTTTCTGGACGGCACGCAGACCGGAAAGAACGGGAAGGTTTACGGAAAACGTGCGGCCGCATGTCTTGAGACCCAGCATTATCCCGACAGTCCCAACAAGCCGGACTGGCCGTCAGTCGTGCTGAGGCCCGGTGAAAGCTACGAGAGCGAGACCATATTCAAATTCACAATACGATAATCTAAACCTCAATGACCATGAACTGGAGTTCAAATGAATTGATGTGGCTGGACTGGGTGGTGATAGCCGTCGGGCTTCTGGCCATAGTATGGGCCATATGGCGCTCTGTGAAGAAGGACAAGGAGAAGATGAAGGGGGCGGACAGCCAGGACTATCTTTTCGGCAAGGGCGAACCCTGGATCGTGATTGGAGCTGCCGTTTTCGCGGCCAACATCGGTTCGGAGCATCTTGTGGGGCTGGCCGGCACCGGGGCGAAGGACGGGGTGGGCATGGCCCATTGGGAGATGCAGGGCTGGATGATCCTTATTCTGGGTTGGCTTTTCGTGCCCTTCTATCAGCTGCTCACCAACAAATTGGGAAAGATCATAACGATGCCGGACTTCCTCAAGTTCCGCTATACCCAGCGGACGGGTTCGTGGCTCTCGATCATCACGCTGATAGCATACATACTCACGAAAGTTTCCGTAACCGCTTTCACGGGCGGAATCTTCTTCGAGTACCTGATAGGGCTGGATTTCTGGTACGGTGCAATAGGTCTGATAGTGATAACGGCCGTATTCACGATATTCGGCGGCATGAAGGGCGTCATGACTCTGTCGGCTATCCAGACTCCCATACTGATCGTCGGCTCGTTCCTCGTTCTGTTCCTCGGTCTGGGCATGCTCGGCGACGGCAGCATAGTGCAGGGGTGGAGCCGGATGATGGATGTCTGCAACGCCGCGCATGACGGTTTCGGCACCACGCACATGTTCCATACCGATCCCGCCGATCCCATGTACGCGCAGTTCCCGGGCTATGTCGTGTTCATCGGAGCTTCCATCATCGGTTTCTGGTACTGGTGTACTGACCAGCACATCGTCCAGAGAGTGCTGGGGCAGACGAAAGGGGAGGACAACGCGAAGGTCATGGCGAGGGCGCGCAGAGGCTCCATCGCCGCCGGCTACTTCAAGATTCTTCCCGTCTTCATGTTTCTAGTTCCCGGCATGGTAGCGTATGCCCTGTCGCTCAAGACGGGCAGCGGAATCCAGATGGACATAACGAATACCCACGATACCGACGGAGCCTTCGCGATGATGGTGAAGAATGTGCTTCCAGTAGGCGTGAAAGGCCTGGTGACTGTCGGCTTCATCTGTGCGCTCGTGACTTCTCTCGCGGCATTCTTCAACAGCTGTGCGACTCTGTTTACGGAAGATTTCTACAAACCCAAGAGGAAAGGCATGAGCGAGAGCCACTACGTGTTCGTCGGCCGTGTCGCGACCGTCGTCGTGGTGCTGCTCGGAGTGGCGTGGATACCTATAATGATGAACATGGGCAATCTGTATTCCTACCTGCAGGATATCCAGTCGCTGATCGCCCCTGCGATGGTGGCGGTGTTCGCGCTGGGAATATTCTCCAAGAGGATAACGCCGAAGGCCGGCGAATGGGGTCTCATCGGAGGCTTCCTCATAGGGATGCTCAGACTGGTCACCAACGTGATCACCGATTCTGGACGCGCCGACATGCAGGGCGCTTTCTGGGATGCCACTTCGTGGTTCTGGCAGACCAACTGGCTCGTGTTCGAGGTCTGGCTGCTGGCATTCATCATCGTGGCCATGTTCATCATATCCCTGTTCACTCCCAAACCCAGCGCCGAGCAGGTGGCGGCCATCACTTTCACCAAGGAGTACAGGGAGGAGATAAGAAAGAGCTGGAACAAGTGGGACATCGTGGCTTCTCTGGGCGTCGTCGCTCTGTGCGCCCTGTTCTATATCTACTTCTGGTAGCGGATACAAACAATTTTCAGATATGTTGGAATCTTTGAAAGCGAAAGTGTTCGAGGCCAATCTCGAACTCGTAAGGCAGAAACTGGTGATATACACCTGGGGCAATGTCTCGGGTATCGACAGGGAGCGCGGCCTCGTGGTCATCAAGCCCAGCGGCGTCGGATATGACAGTATGAAGCCGGAGGATATGGTGGTGGTGGACCTGGAAAGCGGAAAGACGGTGGAGGGGGAGCTGAATCCTTCGTCCGACACTCCCACTCATCTGGTGCTCTATCGGGCCTTCCCGAACATAGGTGGCATAGTCCACACTCATTCAACCTATGCCACGGCCTGGGCTCAGGCGGGCAGGGACATCCCGAACATCGGCACCACGCATGCGGACTACTTCCACAACGACATCCCGTGCACCGACGGCATGACTGCCGCGGAGGTGGAAGGAGACTATGAGCTGGAGACGGGCAACGTGATCGTGCGCCGCTTCAGCGGCATCAACCCCGACCATACGCCCGGAGTGCTCGTGAGGAACCACGGCCCCTTCTCATGGGGGACAAGTCCCGAAAACGCCGTGTACAACGCCAAGGTCATGGAGCAGTGCGCGAAGATGGCGTTCGTCTCTCTGATGATAAATCCGGATACGACCATGAACCCCCTGCTCGTGGAGAAGCACTACAGCCGCAAGCACGGGCCCAACGCATATTACGGACAGAAGAAATCACATGAACAATAACAATTAACTGATTATCATTATGGAAACATTCAGCAATCATGAGGTCTGGTGGGTGACCGGCGCGCAGCTGCTTTACGGAGGTGACGCCGTGGTCGCCGTAGACGGCCATTCGACAGAAATGGTGAACGGCCTCAACGAATCGGGCAAGCTGCCTGTAAAGGTGGTGTACAAGGGTACGGCCAATTCGTCCAGAGAGGTGGAGGACATATTCAAGGCGGCGAATAACGACGCCAGGTGCATAGGAGTCATCACATGGATGCACACCTTCTCTCCCGCTAAGATGTGGATACACGGACTCCAGCAGCTCAGGAAGCCTCTGCTTCATTTTCACACGCAGTATAACAGCGAGATTCCGTGGGACACCATGGACATGGATTTCATGAATCTGAACCAGTCGGCCCACGGTGACCGCGAGTTCGGACATATATGCAGCCGCATGCGCCTGCGCCGCAAGGTTGTGGTTGGCCATTGGAAGGATGACGAGGCTCTGCGCAAGATAGCGGTGTGGATGCGCGTCTGTGCGGCATGGGCTGACGCCCAGGACATGCTGATTCTGCGTTTCGGCGACCAGATGAACAATGTGGCCGTGACCGACGGAGACAAGGTAGAGGCCGAACTGCGTCTCGGCTATCATGTGGACTACTGCCCGGTGAGCGAGCTCATGGAGTACCATGCGCGAGTCAAGGACGAGGAGGTCCGCGCAATGATGGAGGAATATTTCAGGCTGTACGACCATGATTCCGCCCTGGAGGATCCCGGCTCTGCCGATTACGGGGTGGTATGGAATGCAGCGAAGGCCGAAATCGCCCTGCGCGCTATCCTTAAGGACAAGGGGGCCAAGGGGTTCACGACGAATTTCGACGATCTCGGACAGACCGACGGCAGCCATTTCGACCAGATACCCGGTCTTGCCTCACAGCGTCTGATGGCCGAAGGGTACGGCTTCGGTGCCGAGGGCGACTGGAAATCCGCCGCTCTCTACCGCACGCTCTGGGTCATGAACCAGGGACTGCCCGGAGGCTGCTCCTTCCTTGAGGACTACACCTTGAACTTCAACGGAAAGGACAGCTCCATACTTCAGGCCCACATGCTGGAGGTCTGCCCGCTGATAGCCGCGCGGAAGCCCCGTCTGGAGGTCCACTTCCTCGGAATCGGCGTGCGCAAGGCCGAGACAGCCAGACTGGTGTTCACTTCCAAGGTCGGGAAAGGCTGCACGGCGACGGTGGTCGATATGGGCAACCGTTTCCGCCTGATTGTCAACGATGTCGAATGTATCGAGCCCAAGCCGCTTCCCAAGCTGCCCGTGGCCTCCGCACTATGGAAGCCCATGCCGGACTTCGAAGTCGGCGCAGGTGCGTGGATACTTGCCGGAGGAACCCATCACTCCTGTTTCTCCTACGACCTGACGGCCGAATACTGGGAGGACTATGCCGAGATAGCCGGCATCGAGATGGTCCATATCGACGAACATACGAATATCTCCGAATTCAAGAAGGAGCTTCGCATGAACGAGGTCTATTACCTGCTCAACAAGTCGCTTTGCTGATATGAACCGGGAAGCGAAATCCTGCATCGCCGCGGGGAGAGCCGTCCTTGGCATAGAGCTCGGCTCCACCCGCATCAAAGCGGTGCTCATAGACGGGAACAACGAGGTGATCGCCCAGGGCGGCCACAGTTGGGAGAACAGTCTGACAGACGGCCTGTGGACATACAGCCTCGAATCGGTCTGGAGCGGCATACGCGACTGCTATTCCGATCTCCGGACGAATGTGTCGGAGACCTACGGCGTTGACATCGAATCCCTTGCGGCCATAGGCGTGAGTGCGATGATGCACGGCTACATGGCTTTCGGCGCCGACGGGGAGATTCTGGTGCCTTTCCGTACATGGAGGAACACCAACACCGGAAGAGCCGCGGCTGAGCTGTCCGGGCTCTTCGGCTGCAATATTCCTTTGCGCTGGAGCATATCCCATCTCTATCAGGCCATACTTGATGACGAACCTCATGTCGGCGGCATCGCCAGCCTGACCACGCTTGCCGGATATGTCCATTGGAAACTCAGCGGGAGGAAGGTTCTCGGTATCGGAGACGCCTCGGGCATGCTTCCCATAGACCCTGACACCCGGAATTATTCCGAAGACATGGTGGACAAGTTTGATGCCCTGGTGAGCGGCAGGAATTACGGATGGAAGCTCAGGGACATCTTGCCGGAGGTGCTAATGGCCGGAGATGACGCCGGATGCCTCACGGAGGAGGGAGCCGCACTGCTGGATGAGTCCGGACATCTGAAGCCGGGCATACCTCTCTGTCCGCCGGAAGGAGACGCGGGCACCGGCATGGTGGCGACAAACGCTGTCAGACCGCGTACGGGCAATGTCTCGGCCGGAACTTCGTCGTTCTCGATGATAGTTCTGGAAAAGGATCTGACGCGTCCGCACAGCGTCATAGACATGGTCACGACGCCGGACGGCAATCCCGTCGCCATGGTTCACTGCAACAACTGCACGTCCGATCTCAACGCATGGGTCGGCCTTTTCCGTGAGTTCGGCGAACTGGCGGGCGCCGGTACTGATGCTGACAGTCTTTTCGGTCTGCTTTACAATCACGCTCTCGAAGGTGATCCTGACTGCGGCGGCCTGCTGGCGTACAACTATTATTCGGGAGAACCGGTTGCCGGCGTCGAGGAAGGCGGCCGTCCGCTGTTCCTGCGCGCGCCCGACGCCAGATTCAGTCTGGCCAATTTCGTGCGCGCTCACCTTTATGCATCGGTGGCCGTGCTCAAGATGGGCAATGACATACTTTTCGGCGAGGAGCAGGTGCGTGTCGACAGGATAACCGCCCATGGAGGACTTTTCAGGACAAAGGGCGTCGGACAGAGAATCCTTGCCGCCGCTCTCAATTCTCCGATATCCGTGATGTCCACCGCCGGTGAAGGCGGGGCATGGGGCATAGCCCTGCTGGCTTCATACCTCGTCAACCGGGAGGACGGCCAGACTCTGCCGGATTTCCTCGACGGGAAGGTGTTCGCGGGTTGCGAGAGCGTTCAGCTGAATCCCTTGCCGGAGGACGTTGCGGGCTTCAACGAATATATGGAGCGATACAGACGCTATCTGCCGGTGGAGCAGGAGGCGGTCAGTCTATAGAAACTGTTTTGGCAAATTTCAAAACAACTTCCTAATGAATGCCGGCAGGACTCCGAAAGGGCCCTGCCGGTTTCATTGTCAGGCGGACATGTCTCTATCTGACAGGCACCAGTTCATATTCCCTGCTTCCCAGACCGATTTTCTCGGCATGTGCGAGGCAGGTTTTGTATTCCGTGTTCGGGTTGGTGTTGTCAAAATGGTCGTGCCTGTCGTGGAAGTCGGGACGGGCCATTTCGTCTGTCAGCTGGCTGCCTGGCAGGGGAGTCTGCCTGAGGCAGGCGTCCACGCAGGCCTGGTCGAGGGCGAGCGGGTCGAATGAGGCGAACATGCCCACGTCGGGGATGATGGGAGTGTCGTTGCCGGAGTGGCAGTCGCAGGTCGGAGACACGTCGCAGATCAGCGAGATGTGGAAATTCGGCCGTCCGTCCACCACTGCTTTGGTGTACTCGGCCATGCGGCAGTTAAGCTCCTTGCAGGCCGCGTCCTGCGCGAAATCTATCGCGTCGAAGTTGCAGGCTCCGATGCAGCGTCCGCAGCCCACGCAGTTGTCGTAGTCCACGGTCATTTTCTTTTTCTCCTCGTCGAACACCAGACCGTTGTTGGCGCACTCGCGCATGCAGCGCCTGCACCCGCGGCAGAGATCCCCGTCGATCACGGGCTTGCCGTTGCTGTGCTGGTCCTTCTTGCCGGCGCGGGAGCCGCTGCCCATGCCGATGTTCTTGATAGTGCCGCCGAAGCCGGTCATCTCGTGCCCCTTGAAATGTGTCAGGGAGATGAAGATGTCGGCGTCCATTATGGCGTGGCCGATTTTGGCCTCCTTTATATATTCGCCGCCGTTGACCGGGACGGCGATGTCGTCAGTGCCCTTGAGTCCGTCGGCGATGATCACCGGGCAGCCGGCGGTGAGCGGAGTGAAGCCGTTCTGCCAGGCGCAGTACAGGTGCTCGATCGCGTTCTTGCGGCTTCCGGGATAAAGGGTGTTGCAGTCGGTAAGGAAGGGTTTCCCTCCGAGCTCCCTTACGACGTCGACCACGGCTCTCGCGTAGTTGGGGCGCAGGAAAGTCATGTTCCCGAGCTCTCCGAAATGCATCTTTATGGCCACGAACTTGCCGTCCATGTCGATATTCCCGATGCCGGCGGCCCTGATGAGCCTCTTGAGCTTGTCCGCCGGGCCCTCGTCCGGCCTGCAGCGGAAATCAGTGAAATAGACTTTAGACATAATCATGTGAGTTGATTCCAAGCGCCAAATATACTCCAATTCGGGAAATATCCGCCTACCCCGATCACTGGAAAAACAAACTTTTCCTCCGGCGGTGATTTAACAATTTCTTAACAATTCTTAACTTTTCTGTAATATGATATGGCGACCTTTGCGAAAGTTTTAGTTCACCGAAGGTATGACCGAAATTTTCTATGTGATAGTCGGATTTCTGCTGGTTCTGGCAGTGTTCGACTTGTTTGTCGGTGTCAGCAACGACGCAGTAAACTTCCTCAATTCTGCGATAGGAGCCAAAGTGGCAAAGTTCAGGACGGTATTGATTGTCGCTTCCGCCGGAGTTCTGATAGGAGCGGTGATGAGTGCCGGAATGATGGATATCGCCAGGCACGGAATCATGCAGCCGTCCTACTATAATCTGAAGGAAGTGATGACGATATTCCTGGCCGTGATGGTCACGGACGTGGTGGTGCTCGACATGTTCAACAGCATGGGAATGCCCACTTCCACAACGGTTTCGCTGGTGTTCGAGCTGCTCGGAGCCTCATTCGTGATGGCTCTTCTCAAGATGGGCGGTGACGGCGACCTCACGCTCGGCATGCTGCTCAACAGCAACAAGGCACTGACCGTGATAATCGCGATATTCGTGTCCGTTGCCATAGCTTTTGTCGCGGGTCTGGTCGTGCAGTGGCTCGCCAGAGTCATCTTCTCTTTCAATTACAAGAAGAAGCTCGGCTATACAATAGGAATCTTCGGAGGAATCGCCTTCACTTCGCTGGCCTATTTCATTTTCATCAAGGGTCTCGGCGATTCGCCTTTCATACATGAGAATTTCCGCCAGTGGATAGGCGCGAACACCACGATGATACTGCTGGCGGCGTTCGTGGTGACGACCGTACTTTCGGAGCTCCTGTATTTCCTGAAGGTCAATGTGTTCAAGATCATAGTCCTCGCAGGCACCTTCGCCCTCGCGATGGCCTTCGCCGGAAACGACCTCGTGAACTTCATAGGCGTGCCTCTCGCGGCTCTTGATTCGCTGAAGGACTATCTTGCGAACGGCGGCGGCGACCCCGAAGCTTTCATGATGACCTCGCTCGCCGAAAGCGCCACGAGTCCTATTCTCTATCTGCTGATCGCGGGCGTCATAATGGTCATAGCCCTCGCGACTTCCAAGAAGGCGCATAATGTGATCAAGACCAGCGTCAACCTGAGCCGTCAGGGCGAGGGTGACGAGATGTTCGGCTCCTCTCCCGTGGCGAGAGTGCTGGTGCGCAGCTCCCAGAATGTCGGAAGCGTGCTCGAACATATATTCCCGAAGAGCGTCAGGAGCTGGATAGATTCGCGCTTCAACAAGGACGAAGCCATCATGGAGGAGGGAGCCGCCTTTGACGAGGTGCGCGCGTCCGTGAATCTCGTGCTTTCGGCTCTCCTGATCATCATGGGCACCACGCTGACACTTCCGCTTTCCACGACATACGTGACTTTCATGGTGGCCATGGGTTCCAGTCTTGCCGACAAGGCGTGGAACCGCGAGACCGCCGTGTTCCGTATCACGGGTGTCGTCAGCGTGATCGGAGGCTGGTTCATGACAGCGGGAATAGCCTTTGTGGCGTGCGGTCTGGTGTGTCTGATCATGCATTTCGGAGGATTCGTGGCCATGGTGGCCTTCATGCTGCTCGTGGCCTTCCTGCTCTGGAACAGCAAGCGCGGCTTCGAGAAGAAGGAGGCGACCGTAGACAACACCGTGGAGCAGAAGATGCTGGGCACCAGCGATCCCCAGCAGGTATGGCAGTTGCTTTCCAAGCATTTCGTCGATGTGCAGACCGACGTGCTCCGCAATGTGTCCGAGGACTACAAGGCGATTTTCAACGGCCTTGAAAGTGAGGATCTGAAGGCTCTGCGCCGCTGTAGCAGAAACCTGAAGGCGATAAAGAACATTCAGCAGAAGGTCAGAAAAGTCGAGCTCGTGGCCCTGCGCCGCTCCCCGATGGAGATAGCCGTGGAGCGCAACACCTGGTTCCACCTTGCGATGAACTGCGACGAGGAATATATGTACGGCATGCGCCGAATGCTCGATCCGATACTGGAGCATGTGGACAACTGCTTCGATCCCTTCTCGAAGACCTACGTCAACGAATACCGCCCCGTGATGGAGAAGGTCCTGTCGCTGCTTGACACCGCGGCCGGGATGATCAGTTCCGGAGACTATTCCGACTATGAGCGCATGCTCCGCGTGTTCCAGGGAATCATCGCAGACCTTTCCGCATTGAGGAAGAAGCATATAGACCGCATGCAGAGGGAGGAGGGCATCAACTTCAAGACAGCCCAGCTCTATCTGAACCTGATCCAGGAGACCTCCGAGCTCATGAACACCACCAAGCATCTGATGCGCGCAAGCTACCATTTCGCGGGAAAATGATGTTTTTCAGGAATATTTGATTACCTTAACGCATGATGTTTTTTACAGTGACAAAATATGCGTCAGCCGTCGCAGCCTTTCTGGTCGCGGCGGTTGTTGCGTTTGCCGGGGATGACGGGGTCGACCGCTCTCCGAAAATCAACGGAACCGTCAGGGGGAAATATGAATGGCAGCCGCAGATCCAGTCCGGCCGCTTCCAGGTCCGCAACGCCCGCGTGAGCATCAGCGGAGACCTGTCGCGCATAGTGAGCTACAAGGCGGAGATAGACCTCTGCGACGAGGGCGTGCTAAAGATGCTCGACGCGTATGCGCGCTTCAACATCACCCCCAACCTGCATTTCACCATAGGCCAGATGCGTGTGCCGTTCACGATAGACGCCCACCGCTCCCCGCACCAGCAGTATTTCGCCAACCGCTCCTTCATAGCCAAGGAGGTCGGCAATGTGCGCGATGTCGGTGCCCAGCTGAGCTGGAATTTCGGAAAGGCGGTTCCGGTAGTGATCAGCGCCGGACTCTTCAACGGCAGCGGGCTGACCAATCAGAAGGATTTCTGGACCGACAACATCAACTTCTCGGCCAAGGCCCAGGTCACGCTTCCTTACGGCTTCAATGTGGTGCTCAGCGCCCAGAAGATACGCCCCGACCACATCAATGTGATGATGTATGCCGCCGGAGCCTTCTATGACAACGGCAGGCTCCACGCCGAGGCCGAATATCTCTACAAGACCTATGCGCAGGATTCGTTCACGGACGTGTATTCCTTCGACGGTTTCGTGAGCTACCGCATCCCTATAGCGAACGGGCAGAAGGCGATAAAGTCCGTCTCTCCGCTGCTGCGCTACGATTCGATGAGTGACCATAGCGACGGCATACGGTATCTTGGCGGAGTCCCCGATCCGAACGGGACCATGGTTGTCCGCGACTACGCCCGCTCCCGCATCACGGGCGGCGTGACCATCAGTCTCGGCACTCCCTTCATCAGCGACATAAGGCTCAACTACGAGAAGTATTTCTACCGCGAAGGAGCCGTGCCCGATGTCTCCGAACAGGACAAGTTCGTAGTCGAATTCATGGTAAGATTCTGATATATGCCTGCAAGGAAGATTAAGAAGACGATTGAGAGGGATGTGAGCTGGATGTATTTCAATCACCGCATCCTTCAGGAGGCGCAGCGTCCGGAAGTCCCTCTGCTTGAGAAACTGAATTTCATAGGAATATATTCCAACAATCTCGACGAGTTCTTCCGTGTGCGGGTCGCGACCCTGAGCCGCATAGCGGAGAACGATCACAAGTTCCTTCGCGACGAGGTCGCGGCCGCGAAGAAGACGCTCAAGCGGATTTCGAAGCTGTATGCCGAATATGATGAGGAGTTTACCCGGACCGTGGATTCGGTGTTCGCCGAACTTTCCGCAGCCGGCATCCGTCTTCTGGAAGAGGACGAGCTCGACGAGAGGCAGCTTGCATGGGCCGAAAACTTCTTTGAGGAGAATCTGGTAGGAGCCACTTCGCCCATCTGGATGAACAAGGTCGACGACCTCAATCTGATAGCGGATTCGGCTCACTACCTCGCTGTCAGTCTGGCACGCAGCGAGGGCGACAGGACTGTCAGCTCATACGCCGTGCTTCCGATCCCCACCGGCCGCGTGGGCCGTTATCACCGTCTTCCCGACGATGCCGACGGCAACGCATGCGTGGTCGCCCTCGACGACATACTGCGGCTGATGATGGGCAAATTCTTTGTCGGACTGGACTTCGAAAAGTTCGAGGCCTACTCCTTCAAGTTCACCCGCGACGCCGAGATGGAGATAGACAATGACTTCAACGAAAGCAAGATGCAGAAGGTCCAGAAGGGCCTTGCGTCCCGCCGTACCGGAGAACCGCTGAGGGTCATGTACGACAGCGAGATGCCCCGCGAACTGCTGCGTAGGGTCATACGCAAGCTCAAACTCTCGCCCTACGATACTATCGTGCCCGGCAGGCGATACCATAACCACAAGGATCTGATGTCCTTTCCCGACTGCGGCAGGAATGACCTCAAATATCCCTCGCGCAGACCTCTTGACATGCTTGGAAGCTGGAGAGCCTCCATGGGAGAGACGGGCCGCGTACCAGGGATATTCGAGATAATCTCCGCTTCGGACCGTTTCATCCATGTGCCGTACCATTCTTTCGATGCCTATCTTCAGTTGCTGCGCGAAGCCGCAGTGTCACCCAAGGTCAAGGCCGTCAAGATTTCGCTCTACCGGTTGGCGAAGAACTCCAAGGTGGTCGAGGCCCTGATAGCGGCCGCCCACAACGGCAAGAGGGTTACGGTGGTCATCGAGCTTCTGGCCCGCTTCGACGAGGAGAGCAACATACACTGGAGCGCCAAGATGCGCGATGCCGGAATCGAAGTCATCTACGGGGTCGAGGGCCTGAAGGTCCACGGCAAGCTGACCCACATCAAGACCACATCCGGCAGCTATGCTGTCATCGGTACCGGAAATTTCCATGAGGGCAACGCCCGCAGCTACACCGACGTGCTGCTGTTCACCGCCCGTCCGGAGCTCGTCCGGGAGGTGGAGAAGGTGTTTGACTTCATAGCTTCTCCGTTCATACCCATCAAGTTCCGCGAACTTCTCGTGGCGCCCAACCACATGCGCGGCATGCTCTCCCGTCTGATACGGACAGAGATCGCCAATGCCCGGAAGGGGCTGCCTGCATACATACGCATGAAGATCAACCATATTACCGACGAGGACATGATCGATCTGCTCTACAAGGCCTCGGAAGCCGGAGTGCAGGTAGACATAGCCCTACGAGGGAACTGCTCGATCATCACAGGGCAGCGCGGTTTCTCGGAGAACATACGCATCTGCGGCATAATCGACCGGTATCTGGAGCATTCCCGCATACTGATTTTCGCCAACGGCGGACAGGAGCGTATCTTCCTCGGTTCTGCCGACTGGATGCCGCGCAATCTTGACCACAGAGTGGAGGTTCTGGCTCCCGTCTACGATCCGCAGATCAGGGAAGAGCTGCGCAGGATTGTCGACAGCGCGCTTGCCGACACGGTGCAGGCGAGGGTGGTCGACGGCTCCGGGGACAACCGCATACGAACCCTTGCGGATCTGCCGGAATATCTCGACACGTCCCTGCCTGGACACGCCGTGCGCTCATTCCGCTCGCAGGATGAACTTTACCGTCATTATTCGGAGGAACTGAAATGTACGCAGCAGTAGACATAGGTTCGAACGCCGCCCGGCTTCTGATCAAGAGCGTGTCACGCGACAGCGGCGGGGGCTTGATATTCAAGAAGGAGTTCTTCTTCCGCTATCCTCTCCGGCTCGGCGAGGACGTGTTCGTGAACGGCAAGATCACCAAGGAGCGCCGCAGGAAGACCATCACCTTCATCAAGGCGTGCAAGCAGATAATGGAACTGTACAACGTGGTCCTGTACCGCTGCTGTGCGACTTCGGCGATGCGCGACGCCTCCAACGGCAAGTCGCTGATAGCCGACATAAAGAAGGAAACGGGGATAACGGTGGAGATAATCAGCGGCTCGGAAGAGGCTGCGATAGTATATGGCAATCATATCGAGCTTGCGGCGCGCCAGCAGGCGACCTGCGCGTATGTCGACGTAGGCGGCGGAAGCACCGAGATCACGCTGATACGCAAGGGTGTCAAGGAAAGCGCCTACTCGTATAATATAGGTACCTTGAGGATGCTTCACCGTTCCGAGGATGTCAACGATGCCGAGCTTGAACATATATCGGCTGACATGAAGGCTTTCGGGGAGGAGTGCGGGCAGCCGGTGAACATCATAGGCTCCGGCGGCAACATCAACAAACTGTACAAGCTGGCCCAGCTCGCAGGTCTCCAGGACGGCAGGGACGGCAGGCTTGCGGTGTCGGCGCTGAAGGAGATGCTGGGAAGGCTGAAGGGTATGGATGTCAAGGAACGTATGTCAAGGTTCGAACTGAAGCCGGACCGCGCCGACGTCATCGTGCCTGCCGGGGAGATTTTCCTTGACGTCGCGGACGCGCTGCGCTCGGATTATGTGCTGGTGCCTTCGCTCGGCCTCGCCGACGGCATAGTCGAGAGGCTCTACATGGAATTCAATTCCTGGAAATAGCACTTCGGCAGCGGCGGCATTCCCTCAGACGAGGTTCCGCTACGCTCCATTGATGCTTCCTCGCTGCGCTTGGGCGCATCACCCGCTCACTGCCGCGGGCGGCAAGCCTCTTTTGAGGGAATGCCGCCGCTGCCGTACGGGCCTATTCCGAGTCTTTCTCCAGCTCGCAGCCGCTGAAGAAGAAATCCTTTCTGGCCCTGTCCTGCGGGAAGGTGAAGTAGGTCAGGTCAGCGGTCGTGCAGACCTTGCCCTCGTGGCTTATGCTGCCTTCGAGGAATACCAGATTGTGTCGTATCTCCTTGAGTTTCACCCTTATCTCCAGCTTGATCCCGTGACCGGCGGGTACATTGTGGCGGTATCTGACATTCATCGAGGAAGTCACGCCTGCGGTCTGCATCTTCCTGGTGATGTACCAGCCCGCGGTCTCGTCGAGCAGCGTGGCCTGGATGCCGCCGTGCAGGGTGTTGAGCCAGCTCTGGTAATTGAGCCCCGGCTCCCAGAACGACACGATGTCGTCACCGTCCTCGAAGAATTCCATGTGCAGCCCCACGGGATTCCAGGGGGCGCAGGCGAAGCAGTTGTAGCCTTCGTCGTGAAGATGAATATAAGGATTCTTGATCTTGTCCATTTTTCTGAAAATTTGATCTGGCAAAATTAATCATAAAGGTTTCACCCCGATTCCCGGCAGCATGTCGAGAGTGATCCGACCCTCCCGGAGCTTCATTCCGCTGAAACAGTCGTTGGCTATCAGTATGTTGCCGTCGAGGTCGGCCCAGCGCATCTTCGGGGAGAGCTGCGCTGCGGCGGATATCGCGACAGAGGTCTCGGTCATGCATCCTATCATCGTGTCCATGCCGAGAGCCTGCGCGAGAGTGATCATCTCCCGGGCCTCGTGCATGCCGGTGCATTTCATGAGCTTGATGTTCACGCCGCTGAACGCTCCGTGGAGTTTCGGGATGTCGGACAGACGCTGGCAGGATTCGTCGGCAATCACCGGAACCGGGCTCTTCGAATTCACATAGCCGTTGCCCTCGATGTCGTCCTTGGGCATGGGCTGCTCTATCATCACGACACCGTTTTCGGCGAGCCATCCGGCCATCTCCGCCGCGTACATGCGGTCTTTCCAACCCTGGTTGGCATCCACATAGATTGGCGTGTCGGGACATATTTCGCGTATCAGCCTTATCATCCGTCTGTCCTCGGCGTCCGTCTGCCCGAGCTTCACCTTGAGAAATCTCGACCACGACGCTTCGGAAGTCTTCCGCCTCACGATGTCGTCGGAGGCGTCGTAGCCTATGGTATAGCAGGTGTAAGGGGTGTCATTCGGGTCGAAACCCCAGATTCTCCACCATGGCTGTCCCATGACCTTGCCGAGCAGGTCGTGCAGGGCTATGTCGACCGAGGCCTTGGCCGCGCAGTTTCCCGGAGCGATGGAGTCGGTCATCGCGAGTATGTCTTCGACGAGGAAGGCGTCCCTGAACTTCGGAAGCACCTCGTCGCTGACTCTTCGCAGGAAGGCGTTCACGCTCTCGTGACTCTCCCCGAGGTAGGGAGGCATCGAGGCTTCGCCGTAGCCGGTGAAACCGCACCAGTGAAGCCTGGTGAGCACTATGGGCGTACTGTTGCGTGAGGAGCCCGAGATGCTGAAGGTATATTTCATCTCGGCGGTGAAGTCATCCCATTCAAGCTCCAGGGGCCCTTCCGAAGCGGTTCCGCCCGCCATCGCCGACCCTGCTCCGCCCGCATTTCCCGAGCAGGAGGGAAACGCGCCCGCAGCCACCGCGCCCGCAGTGACAATCAGACTGTCACGTATGAATTCACGTCTGTCCATCGGGAGGCAAAGATACTCACTTAATTGCGTTCTGAAATATTTTTTTGTAATTTTAGACAGCCGGAAGCGCCTCGGAGAACATGCGGGGGCATGCTTATTGATTGGCACGGGCCGGAACATAAAACTGACAGATATGAAGAAATTCTTTTCTCTTATGTGCATGATGGCGCTGTCCGTGACGCTCAGCGCCCAGAACAAGCCTGACGACATAGTCGGCAAGTGGTTCGCCGAACAGGACGGCGTGGAGTCGTTCGTGGAGATAATGAAGTCCCCTGACGGCACCTACATGGCGCAGGTCCGCTGGGTCGAGAACAGCGTCGGCCCTGACGGCAGGAAGGAACTTGATGTCAAGAATCCGGACAAGTCGCTGCGGAACGTCCCCGTCGACGAAATTGTGCTGTTCCGCGGACTTGAATTCAACGAGAAGAAGAACAACTGGGGCGGCACCAAGATATACGACCCCACCCGCGGGATCAGGGCGAACGTGACCTGCTCCCTTGAAGACGGCGGCAAGACCCTCAAGCTTCGCGGCAGCGTGCTCGGAATAGGCGAGACCGTGGAGTGGATTCGTCAGGAATAGAAGGCGATGACGGATTTTGACGGAAACACGCTCTGGGATCCGCTTCGCAGGAAGGAAGTCGCTGCCACACCCGAGGAACGGGTGCGGCAGTGGTTTATTGTGCAGCTTCGCGACGTGTTCAAGGTCCCCATGCACATGATGATGAGCGAATGCGCGCTGATGTTCGGAGGCAAGCGCTACCGTGCCGACATTCTCGTCTATGACAGGAAGGGGGCGCCGCTGGCCGTCGTGGAATGCAAGCGGCCTTCGGTGAATCTCGATGCGCAGGTTGTGGAGCAGGCCATGCGCTACAATGCGGTGCTCGGAGTGCGCTACATTATTCTGACAAACGGAAATTTAACCTATCTTTACAGGCTGGAAGCCGGCCGGTTCGTGCCGTGCGGCTCCGTACCTGAATATGAAGAAATGCTATGTCGACAGTAACCTCACAGTTTCTTGACAAACCTATATTCCGCATAGTTTCAGAAGTGGCTGCAGCCGGCGGCGTGCGCGCCTTCGTGATAGGCGGCTATGTGCGCGACTGCTTCCTCGGCCGTCCCTGCAACGATATCGACATCGTGGTGGAGGGGAGCGGCATCGACTTCGCTCTCGAAGTGGGGCGGAGAACCGGACGGCATGTGTCCTATTTCAAGAATTTCGGCACGGCTATGCTGCATTACGGCCCGGACGAGATAGAGTTCGTCGGAGCCAGGAAAGAGTCGTACAGGCGCGAGTCCCGCAAGCCCATAGTCGAGAACGGCACGCTTGAAGACGATCAGAAACGACGCGATTTCACCATCAACGCGATGGCCTTCTCTCTGCAGCAGGACAGCTTCGGGGAGCTGGTGGATCCGTTCGGAGGCATAAGGGACCTTGCCGGCGGGGTCATACGCACTCCGCTCGACCCTGACACCACATATTCCGACGACCCGCTCCGTATGCTGCGGGCGGTGCGCTTCGCCACCAAGCTCTCTACTCCCGGCCGAAGTTTCCGTATAGTCGACGAGTCGATGGACTCGATGCGCCGCATGGCCGGCCGGCTCGACATCCTTTCCAAGGAGAGAATATCCGACGAGCTCAACAAGATGCTGGTCTGCCCCGTGCCTTCGATGGCCTTCCGTCTGATGGACGAGGCAGGGCTGCTGCCGTACATCCTTCCCGAGCTTGCCGCGCTTAAGCGGGTCGACAGCATCGACGGCAAGGGGCACAAGGACAACTTCGAGCATACGCTTACGGTTCTCGACAACATCGACGGCGGGGCGAGACCTCTGTGGCTGCGCTGGGCCGCGCTGCTCCACGACATAGGCAAGCCTGCGAGCAAGCGTTTCGATCCGGGATCCGGATGGACTTTCCACGGTCACGAAGTAATAGGCGCCCGCATGGTGCCGAAGATATTCAACCGCCTGAAACTGCCGTTGGACGAGATGAAATATGTCCAGAAGCTTGTCAGGCTGCACATGCGGCCTATAGCGCTTGTCGACGACGAGGTCACGGACTCCGCCGTCAGACGCCTGCTGTTCGACGCTGGCGACGACATCGACGATCTGATGCTGCTGTGCAACGCCGACATCACCTCGAAGAACGAAGCCAAGGTCGCGAGGATCCGCGCCAATTTCGAGCTCGTGAAACGGAAGCTCGTACAGGTTGAGGAGAAGGACGCGCTGCGGAACTTCAAGAACCCGATCACCGGCGAGCATGTGATGGAACTCTACGGTATCCCGCCCTGCCGGGAGATAGGCCTGCTCAAGGAAATGGTCAAGGAGGCGATACTCGACGGAGTGATAGGCAACAATTTCGAAGAGGCAGACGCGTTCATGCGCGCAAAGGCCGCGGAGATGGGGCTTCAGGAGAAGATTGTCTGATGCTTGACGCATACATCGAATATGTAAGGACCATAAGGCGCTATTCCGCCAGAACCTGCGAGCTCTACCGTTCGGTGCTGGAGGAGTATGCCGCTTTCGCCGAAGGGGATGAGATTCCGGACATGCAGACCGTCCGCTCCTACGAGGTGCATCTGCTTGACAGCCGTAAAGTCAGCGCGCGCACCGTGAATCTCCATCTGAGCGTGCTCAGCGGATATTGCCGCTATTTGATGAAGCGAGGCGTGCTGCAGGCCGATCCTGTGCGTCTCGTGAAGCGTCCGAAACAGGAGAAGCGTCTCGTCGAGTTCTATCGCAGCGAGTCGATGGAGGCGTATTTCGAGTCCACGAAAGGGGTCATGGAATACGGTGACTATGCATCGAAGCTCAGGCGCATGGTGATAGGTATGCTTTATTCCACAGGAATCCGCCGCAGCGAGCTCATCGCGTTGAACCGCAGTTCGGTGGATATGGACCGCAAGGTCCTGCATGTTCTGGGAAAAGGAAACAAAATGCGTGAAATTCCTCTCACGGCTTCGCTTTGTGAGGAAATTTCATTATATTTACAATCGGTTGATTCTTTGAAATGTGCTGATACGCGACCAGACGCGGCTCTTCTCCAGACTGAAAAAGGCGGCCGGCTATATCCGGTCTTCGTGGACAGGACGGTAAAGAAGGAGTTGGGCGGCGTGGCCGGCATAAGCGGCCGGAAGTCCCCTCATGTCCTCAGGCACACCCTGGCGACAGAACTTCTGGAAGGCGGAGCCGGCCTCAATTCGATTAAGGAACTGCTTGGCCATTCCTCCCTTGCGGCGACTCAAGTATACACGCACAATTCGATAGAACGGCTGAAAAAGGTTTATAACAACGCCCACCCAAGGGCAAAAAACGGAGGAAACATGGAGATTAGAGTAAAATCCCTGAAGTTCGACGCCGGTGAAAAGCTCATCGCTTTCGTCGAGAAGAAAGTTTCACGCCTGTCCAAATTCTTCGATGGAGTGGCCCAGGAGGCCGAAGTGGTTCTTGAGGACACGAAAGAGGGGAAGAGGGCAAAGATCCAGATCCGGGTACCGGGTGACAGTCTCATCATCGACCGCGCGGCCGACACCTTTGAGAATGCGATTACCGAATGTGTGGATGCGATGAAGGAGAAACTGACTCGCGCCAAGGAAAAGAAATACGAGAAATAACGGTTGTTTAAAGACATTTATGTCGGGCCCGGTTTTCCGGGCCTTTTTCATGTCGCGAGCAGCTTCGCGACGAGTTCCCTGAGCAGTTCGCCGGGCTCTGTGCTCTGCCCTCCGCCTCCTTTGCCGAGCCAGTCATATTCGCAGAGCAGTGAGATTGCCGCCATCGCGGAGGGAAGAGGGTAGTTGCGCACGGCCGTGTCGTATTCCTTGTAGAAATATGGATTCACGCCGGCCAGCGCCCGCGTCTTGAGTTCGGGAGTCACGGAACCGCGTCCGGCTCCGGCCGCCGCGTATTTGAGGATGCGGTAGAAATGCGTGTGGAGCGCGCTTACGGCCATCGGCATGTTGAACCTCGCGGCCGTTCCTATGTGCTCCGCTATCGTGAGCGCCCTTGCGGCGTTTCTGTAGGAAAGCTCCCTGGTGAGCTCGAAGATGCTGAACTGGCGCGATATTCCGACATTCTTCTCTATGTCTTCGACCGTCACTCTCGTCGCCCCCTCAGGAAGGTTCTTGAGCAGCTTGTCGGTCTCCACCGCGATAGTCGACAGATCAGTTCCGGCGGATTCGCCGAGCAGCACTGCCGCCTTGGGGTCGATGCCGAGTCCGCGGCTTGCGTAATATTCCGTTATCCATCCGGCTATCGCATAGTCGCGTATTGCCGGCGAATCCACGACGACTCCGTGCTTGGAAATCTCCTTGTACAGGGCCTTGCGCTTGTCGAGGGAGGCCCGGCGGAGCAGCAGCACGAGCACCGTCGAGTCGAGAGGCTCCCTGCAGTAGACGGCGATGTCCTCGATATCCTTCATCATCTGCGCCTCCCTGACCACCACGAGCTGCCTTTCGGACATCATGGGATAGCGGCGGGCGGCCGTCACGACATCGTCCGCGCTCACGTCGGCGCCGTAGCATACCGTTTCGTTGAAATCCTTGTCCTCTTCCGGGATGCAGTGCTCCTGAATCGCCCTGCACACGAGCTCCGGGTAATAGGGCTCATCGCCCATGAGCAGGTATACAGGGCTGAAATGTCCGTCGGTGACGTCCTTGATTATCTGGCGGCACTGAATGTCGACGCCGGTGGAGTTCTTTGCCATTGTTCCGGCAAAGATAAGCTCTATCCGTGACGAAATCAAGAGCGGCGGACGACATGACGCTCTCCGGGTTTTGCATGAAATCGGAAAATTGATATATTTACATCCATAACCATGTAATTGTGACATTATGAGAAAATCTGTTGTTCTTCTGGCCGGCGTCCTCATGCTCGGCCTTCAGGGGATGTCCGCCCAGGATGCGACCGTAAGGATTCATGACGCCGGCACCGGCGTGACCATTCCGGCGGAAATCTACGGGCAGTTCTCCGAACATCTCGGCCGCTGCATCTATGGCGGACTGTGGGTGGGCAAGGATTCCGAAGTGCCCAATGTCGACGGCTACCGCAAGGATGTCTTCGATGCGCTCAAGGCTCTCAAGATTCCTGTAATGCGCTGGCCCGGAGGATGCTTCGCCGACGACTATCACTGGATGGACGGAATAGGCCCTCTTGAGGAGAGGGCGTACATCTCCAACAACAACTGGGGCGGGACTTTGGAAGACAACAGTTTCGGCACACATGAGTTCCTGAATCTGTGCGAGCTTCTCGACATCGAACCCTACATCAGCGGCAATGTCGGGAGCGGCAGCGTGGAGGAGATGTCCGACTGGGTCGAGTACATGACTTCTGACGCGAAAAGCACCATGGCTGACCTGCGCCGGAAGAACGGAAGGGAGGAGCCGTGGAAAGTGAGGTATTTCGGCATAGGCAACGAGGCCTGGGGCTGCGGAGGCAACATGACGCCGGAATACTACAGCGATCTTTTCCGCAGGTACGGCACTTACCTGAGGAACTACGGTGACAACAGGCTGTATAAGATAGCCAGCGGCGCGTCCGACTATGACTACAACTGGACCGAAGTCCTGATGCGGAATCTGGTGAACAAGGGCATGAGCGGCCTTTCTCTGCACTATTATACGGTCATGGACTGGGGCAGGAAGGGCTCGGCCACGAAATTCAGCGACCGCGACTACTACAATACGCTCTCCAAGTCGATAGAGATAGAGGAGGTGCTGAAGAAGCATATCGACATAATGGACAAGTACGATCC
Organism: Candidatus Cryptobacteroides merdipullorum; assembly: GCA_018715685.1. Taxonomy (GTDB): domain Bacteria; phylum Bacteroidota; class Bacteroidia; order Bacteroidales; family UBA932; genus Cryptobacteroides; species Cryptobacteroides merdipullorum. The sequence goes on along the minus strand of DVLC01000005.1, from coordinate 1,460 downwards.
CGCCGGCCGCGTGGCCCTGATTCTCGACGAGTGGGGCACATGGTTCGATGTGGAGCCCGGCACGGAGCCCGGTCACCTCTACCAGCAGAATACGATGCGCGACGCCGTGATAGCCGCCCTGAATTTCGACATTTTCCACAAATATACCGAGAGACTCAAGATGGCCAACATCGCCCAGGTGGTCAATGTGCTTCAGGCTATGATTCTGACCAATGAGACCGGGATGGTGCTCACCCCGACATATCATGTGTTCGAGATGTACAATGTGCATCAGGACGCCGAATATATAGCTTCGGACTGCCTTACTCCGAGAAGGGACTGCGACAGGGAGATTCCCGTGCCGGCAGTGGACGTGACAGTGTCCCGCAAGGACGGAAACATGAATCTGTCGCTCGTGAACACCGATTTGAAGAAGGAGATGAAGGTTCTTGTGACTTTCGATGATCCTGACGCGGTTTCGTCGGTGGTTTCGGCGAGGGTGCTCAGTTCCGGAGATGTACGTGACTTCAACGATTTCGACGATCCAGGGCGGGTGGCCCCGAAGGAATTCAAGGATTACCGACTGAGCGGAAAGGGTCTTGAGGTCACGCTTCCTCCCTGTTCGGTGTCGGTGCTGATTATGAAATAGCTTCTTAATCTTTTTTTAATTGAAAATCGCCTCGCAAAAGGCGATTTTTTCTTTACCTTTGCGCTCATTATGGCAATTATCGAATGTAGGAACATTACCAAGACTTTCGGGGAGAAGGTGGCCATAGAAGGCATCAACCTCGAAATCCCGGAGGGGCGGATCTTCGGTCTGCTCGGCCCGAACGGAGCCGGAAAGACCACGCTTATCCGCATAATCAACAGAATCACGATACCCAACGAGGGCGAGGTGCTCTTCAAGGGCAGCCCCATAACCCAGCGCGATGTCGAGAAGATAGGCTACATGCCGGAGGAGCGCGGACTCTATCGCAAGATGAAGGTCGGCGAACAGGCCATGTACCTTGCCGAACTCAAGGGTATGAGCTCCCGCGACGCCATGCGCGAGCTCAAGTCATGGTTCGAGCGCTTCGGCATACAGAGCTGGTGGGACAAGAAGGTCGAGGAACTTTCCAAGGGCATGGCGCAGAAGGTCCAGTTCATCACCACTGTGGTCCACAGGCCTTCTCTGATGATACTCGACGAGCCTTTCTCGGGTTTCGATCCGGTCAACGCCGAAGTAATCCGGGAGGAGATCCTCAGGCTCAAGAACGAGGGCGCCACCATAATCCTCTCGACACATAACATGGAGTCGGTTGAGGAGTTGTGCGACGAGATCGCCCTCATCAACAAGTCGCATCTCGTGATTACGGGTGCGGTAGACGACATACGACGCAGATACGGCAACAACAATGTCGAGCTGGTCTATACCGATGCCGGCGGCAGACACGAGGAGGTCCTTCCCCGTGAGACCGACGGAGCCTCCACGCTTCAGGCCT
>DVLC01000048.1 GCA_018715685.1 Candidatus Cryptobacteroides merdipullorum | reverse complement strand
CTGGACCTCGGCCATGCGCTCCGCCTGCAGGTATGCCGCCGATGCGCCGTCGCGGTCCTGTATCGCCCGCATCACCTCGGCTTCGACCTCGCGTACTTTCTGCTCGTATTCGGCGGACGCTTTTCTGTAGGCGTTGCGTTTCCTTGCGATGTTGGAGTGGCGTGCGAGCCGGTCGAAGACGGGAATGTTCAGCGTAAGCTGCACATATTCGCCTCCGTTGTTGGTGAACTGCGAGCGGAAAGGATCGGTCGTGTACCCTTCTCTGCCGGGATAGGTGTAGTAACTCGTGCTCCATCCTCCTGACAGGCTCAGCGTCGGGGCGAGCTGCCATCTTGCGGTGCGGAGTTCCATTCGTGCGTTCTCCATGGCCCCGCGGGCGATGAAGATGTCGGGCAGGGTCGCTTTCGCATTCTCGAGCACGGTATTCCTGTCACCTCCGCTGTCGGGAAGGAAAGCCATGCTGTCGGCAATCGAGAGATCTATGGCGAGCTCTTCGGTCATGGGCCAGAACATCACGTCCTTGAGGGTCAGCATCGCGTCCTTGCGTCCGTTTTCCGCGGAAATCAGCTTGTATTCCATCTCGGCGAGTTCGGCTTTCATCTGCACCACGTCGGCATAGCCCTTCTGCCCGAGCTCCTCCTGCCTTTCGGCGACATGAAGCGATTCCGCGGCGGTTTCGACCTGCTCTTCGAGAATTTCGGCGAGCCGGCTGTAGTAGACCACGTTGCAGTAGGCCTGCATGGTGCTCAGGCAGATGTTGTCCCTGATGCGCTGCTCCTCGCTGACGCCCATCGCGACAGCGGTTTTCGTGATCCTGAGATTGTTGACGGCCTGGAATCCGTTGAAGAGAGTGATTCCGGCGGAGACTGAATAGGAATTGTCGAAGGAAGTCGTGGAGATGTAGGTGTTGGTCTCGGGGTCCACTGCGCGGCCGAAATTTGAGGATACCGCCGTCCCGGCCTGTATTGAAGGAGTGAACGCGTTTAGGATCGCATCCCGGCGCGCTATGCGCTCGTCGTCCATGGCCGCATGCTGTATGCGTATCTGCGTCGAGTTGGAGACGGCGTATTCCATGCATTCGCGCAGAGTATAGATTGGAGTATGGATTCTGGCGCTGTCGGGAAGCTGCTGCGCCTCTGCTCCGGCACTTCGTTTCCGGTCCGTGCAGTCGGTAAGGATTTCCGAAGCGGTCTGCGGCTCCGTCCACGGAAACTGCCGCGCTTCTGCCGGAATAAGGCAGGCGGCGCAGCAGGCGGCAAGAATCAGTGTGTAGCTGGTATGACGTTTCATCGTGCAGTATGTTTTTCGTACCGGACCGGAAGCCTTTCGCCTCCGTGAGATCCGCGCCACAAGGAACATCCGCCGTGCCAGAATGGCTATGTCTCTGATTGGACGACAGATGCCTGTTTGCTGCCGCTTCCAGGCTGTCAAAAAACTTTACACCCGCTGTAAAATTCCGTTACGGCACGCCGCCTGAGCCCGCGCCGGAAACTTCAAACAAGAGAACTTCGGACGCCAATGTATGCCGCCGAAATACGGAATTTGCTAAATTTGCCGCATGAAATCCCTCAAGGAACTCTACAAGATAGGCCGCGGGCCGTCCAGCAGCCATACGATGGGCCCATACAAGGCGGCGCTGATGTTCGCCGGACGGCATCCGGAGGCAGACGCGTTCGAAGTCACTCTCTATGGCAGCCTGGCCGCCACCGGCCGCGGACACCTTACCGATGTCGCTGTCACCGACGCCCTTTCCGGCGGCGGCAGGAAAAAGGTTGACATAGTCTGGAAGCCGGAAGTTTTCCTGCCGTTCCACCCCAACGGAATGAAGTTCGCGGCGAAGGACTCCGACGGACATGTCGGCGACGAGTGGACAGTCTACAGCACGGGCGGCGGCACGATATCCGAAGGCCCCGGCTCGGCGATAGGGGAGGGTCCGGATATATACGACCTCAATTCCATAAGGGAGATCGTGCAGTGGTGCAAGGACAACGGACGTAATTACTGGGAATATGCCCAGGAATGCGAAGGTCCTGACTTCTGGGACTATATGCACGAAGTCTGGGAGACCATGAAGGCTGCCGTCCAGAAGGGGCTCGACACTGAAGGAGCGCTGCCGGGACCGCTGCGGCTTTCGCGCAAGGCGGCGACATATTATATAAAGGCGTCCGGTTACAGGCAGAACCTGCAGACCCGCGGTCTCGTGTTTTCGTATGCTCTTGCGGTCAGCGAGGAGAACGCCTCAGGCGGGACTGTCGTGACCGCGCCTACCTGCGGCTCGTCCGGAGTCATGCCGGCTGTCCTCTACCATATCGCCAAGGGTCATAATTTCTCGGAAACCCGCATACTTCACGCACTCGCGACCGGAGGCATATTCGGCAACGTGGTCAAGCAGAACGCTTCGATTTCCGGGGCGGACGTAGGCTGTCAGGGCGAAGTGGGTGTAGCCTGCGCCATGGCTTCGGCTGCCACCTGCCAGCTTTTCGGCGGCACCCCGACTCAGGTGGAATATGCGGCGGAGATGGGACTTGAGCACCATCTCGGCATGACCTGCGACCCGGTGTGCGGCCTCGTGCAGATTCCATGCATAGAGAGGAACGCCTTTGCTGCCGCGCGTGCTCTCGACGCCAATATCTACGCATCTTTTTCGGACGGTTTCCACCGGGTTTCGTTCGATGAGGTGGTCCAGGTCATGAAGGAGACGGGGCACGATCTGCCGTCACTGTACAAGGAGACCGGCGAGGGCGGTCTCGCGGTGGGCTACAGGAGCCGTCAGGCGAAGCTGAAGAATCTGCCGGAATAAGAAAGGCGAGCCATCGTAGAGAACGAACCTGTCCGTGGGTGAAGAACGGATGCACCAATAAGCTGAAGAAAAGTGACCTTGCCAGCTAGCTGTTGAAAGATCCGTACATCTTTGATTTGGCGGGAGCTAAAGAACGTGCGGACGAAAAGGACATAGAAGAACAGTTGTTCTGGCTATACCGTCAAAGCTTACTCTTTCTGGATATATTGAAGAAATACATTCCTGCACAAGTCAAAATACAAGGAACCAGGTTCCGATCTCCCAAGCCGTGCTATTCACCTCCTTACCACTCATAACCCTACCGGATTTTGCATCGTTCGAGAACGGAAATAACAGCCGGAAGCGCAGCCGCATCCCGTAAAGTACACAAGCAGGAACTTGAAGCCAAAGACAAGGAAATATGGGTCCCGATGCTCAAGGAAATGTTGAAAATAGCGGAAGTCTGACATCAAAAATGTTTTATTGTGCCGGATTTCGGCCAATGTAATTTGAAAATAATATCATATATTTGTGAGGTCATGCGGAGCAATCCGCAGGACTGACATACTGAAAAGCGTTTTTGCGTATCATTTAATGGAAAATCGCCAATTTTCAACTCAGAGAATGATACAGCATCTACAACGCCATTGCTTGCATATATCCACCCCCGCAAGAGGGTTCCGATATAGCGGTACGGCGTGGGGTGGGCTGTTTATTTCTCTGAAAGGCGTTTGGCGATGCCTCCATTAGGATAAGC
>DVLC01000047.1 GCA_018715685.1 Candidatus Cryptobacteroides merdipullorum | reverse complement strand
GGAGCTGGAGCACCTTCTGGAGTCGGGTCGGATAGCGGGGTTCAGCCGAGAGAAGAGGACGAAATACGACGCGGACATGATAACGGAAAGGGACTATCAGAACATACTCGCCACGGCGAGGGAGCAGGGACACGATGCCGGGTTTGCGGAAGGCCGCGAGGCAGGCCGTGCTGAAGGGCGCTCTGCCGGCCTCGCCGAAGGAAAGGCGGAGGTTGCCAGGAAGCTGCTTGCCTCCGGGATGTCCGGAGAGCAGGTTGCGGAGTTTACGGGACTGACGGCGGAACAGCTGGAGGGTTTGAGATAGAGTTCCGGCGGTGAGGTGCAGGACAGTAACCGTTGCTAATTTCAATCAGAGTGACAATGAGCGGCTCTTTCCGGTCTGTTCTGTCCTTCTTTTTTCAGTCCTCATAACCGTCGCTGTCCTTTTCAAAAAGTAGAACCGGATATCCTCGGAAATAGCTCATAATATTTTTGTCGACAAATTTCAAAACAGCTTCGTATTGATAAAAACAGCAATGCCGACCCTCGCGGGCCGGCATTGCCTGATATTAAGTTGATGAAGAATTGTCGGCTACCAGTCCTGATTCTGCTCGTAGAGACCGGGAACGGCGTTCATCTCATCGAAGGGGATAGGGAGCGTCCACCTTCCATCCTTTCCCAGGATATTCTCGGGAGCTACACCCTGACGGTATGCTCCGTCAATTTTGTAGCGGTCGTACTTGGCAAGAGTCGCATCCTCCCAGATTCCATAACGAACCTCGTCGAACCAGCGTATGCCTTCCATGTAAAGCTCGAGTTTCCTTTCGAGTCTTACATATTCGAGAGCTTCTTCAGGGGTGGAAGCTGTTCTTTCATCTACGCCGGCGCGGTTGCGGATCTTGTTGACGAGTGCAAGAGCGCTTGAGGCATCTCCGTCTTCGGCATAGAGTTCAGCCCTGAGAAGCATCATGTCCTCGAGTCGGAGGATGGGGAAGTTCACAGGCCATTGTCCGAGCTGAGAGTCGTCGAACTCGACGCCTACAGCCTCACGCTTTGCCGCATAGGGAATCCACTTGGTGTTGATGGCGTTCTCTTGAGCCGTGAAGGTCTCGCCATTCCATGTGAATTGGGTGTTCGTCTCTGAATAGGGAGGTGTCTGTCCATACTGGCCGTAGGTTTTCACATATGCGAAACCTTCACCGCGGGGATCATCATATTTCTCATACTCATGAACAATCAGCGCTTCGGGATAAACAGGCGACATTTCACCGCCGTTGGTCTCTGAATTGCTGCCTCCGTTAGGGAAGAACTCGCCGCTGAGGCCCATTCCGTGGTAACCGCTGAATGCGTTGCCCTGGCTCATGTCGTGCTGGATGGCGAAGATCTGGTACTTGTTGGAAGTGGAGTTGTCGGTCATGAACTGCTTCTTCCACTCGGTGATGTCAGTAGCCCAGTATTTGTCTCCGTTGTCTGAAGAGTACTTGAGCACCTTGTCGAGGTAAGCGATGGCTTCGGCTTTAGCGTTGGCATCATTGAAAGGATAGCCCTTGAGAGTCATATAGACCCTTGCGAGCATCGCCTGGACGCCGACCTTGTCGACGCGTCCCTCGTCCACTGCGAAGGGATTGCCGTTGGCATCGGTCATTCCCTCCTCGTAGGGCAGCAGGTTTTCAGCCTCCTTGAGATCGACGAGAACCCTGTTGTTTATCACGTCAATGGCAGGTGACTGCTTGAGCGCGTTGGCCTCTGAGTTTGTGAGAACATGATCCACCATGGGAACATTGTAGAAAGTCCTGGCAAGCTCGAAATGAGCGTAGCCTCTGAGGAAGAGAAGCTCTCCCATGTGCTGGTTCTTCAATGCCGTGTCCTCGCCGTAGTCAGTGTCATTGAGACCTGCGATCACGGTGTTCACATTATTGATGAGTTCGTACCACTGAGCCCAGAGAGCCTCGACTGCAGGGTAGGTGTAGGTGATTTTCCAGTATGAAGACTCGCAGCAGTCACGTATACCGTTGGCCATGGGGTCTACCCATACATTGTCGGAGCGGTCTTCGGAGAAAGTGAGGTACTGGTTCTCCTCGATTTCATCGGTGCCGAGAAGGTAGTAGGCTCCGCGTATTCCCTGCTCGATGTGGGCGGGGGTATTATAGAAGCCATCGCCCGGGATCGAGCCCACGGGAGGCGTGTTCAGGAAGTCCTGGCATGAGCCGAGCATGAATACTGCCGCGGCAGAAGCTATAATATATTTGATGTTCTTTAACATGGCTTTCTTCGATTAGAAGTTGATGTTTACACCAAGAGTGAAGGTGCGCGCCGAAGGATATCCGCCGTAGTCGAAGCCGAGTGCCTGGCCGCTTCCGTTGGAGGTTTCAGGGCTGTATCCATGGTAATAGTTGGTGAGCAGCAGCAGGTTCTCGATGGAGAGATAAACTCTTGCAGAGCTGATCACGCTCTTGAAAGGAATGTTGTATCCTATAGTCAGGTTCTTGATACGGAAGTAGTTCGATGACTCTACGAAACGTGAGTCGCCGTCAGGCTTCACGGAGCTCTGAACATAGGGAACCATGCCGTTGCCGGGGTCTTCCTCGCTCCACCATGCGTCTCTCCACCAGCCCATCGCATTGGTCTGGGGACCCATTCCGGCGCGGTCGATCGCACGTCCGAGGAGGCCGTAGATGCTGCCACCGGTCTGTGCGGTGAAGAGGATAGAAGCGTCCCAGTTGCCCCAGGTGAAGCTGTTGGTCATACCGAATACGAAGTCGGCCTGAGGCTTGCCGAGATACTGGCGGTCGTCATTGGTGATGTCGCCGTTTCCGTCAATGTCCTCATGCTTGAGGTCGCCGGGCTTGATGTTGGCTCCGTTATACTTGGGAACATTGCCAGTCTCTGCTTCGTATGCATCGATCTCGGCCTGGCTCTCCCATACTCCGAGGCACTTGAGTCCGTAGAAGTAGTACATCGGCTTGCCGACTTCAAGTACATAGGAACCGCCGTTCCAGGTGTTGATTACGGTCGTGTTCTCTGTTCCGAGCTGAAGCACCTTGTTCTGGTTGTAGGATACATTGAACTTGGTGTCCCACTGGAAGTTCTCATGGTCGATGTTGTGGGTGTTGAGTTCGACTTCGAAGCCTTCGTTGTAGACTGAACCGAGGTTTCCGGTGATTTCGGTGGTACCCATCACAGCCAGAGTGGGCACTGCATAGAGCAGATCCGTGGTGGTCTTGGTGTACCAGTCGAGTGAGAGCTGTATCCTGTTGTTCAGGAATGCGAAGTCGGCCGCGATGTCGGTGGAATGAGTCTTCTCCCATCCGAGCTCCGCGTTACCGAAGGAACCGAGATAGTAGGCTACGCCACCAGCGTAGTTGTTGAGAGTCAGAGTGGAGTATGCCGCACTTTCTCCGATGCCGTTGTTACCAGTCTGACCGTAGCTTGCGCGGATCTTGAAGCTGTCCCACCAGTTGATGTTCCAGTTCTTGAAGAATTTCTCGTTGGATACCATCCAACCTCCTGACACTGCGGGGAAGAGACCCCACTTGTTCTTAGAACCGAAGCGTGAGTAGCCGTCGTAACGCAGTGAGGCTGAAATCATGTACCTGTCGCCGTAGTTATATGAGGCGCGGCCGAAGAAGGAGGCGAGGTTCGCGACTGTCTTCTCCTGTACGCTGGACTTTGAGACCGTAGGGGTCGTGGTGCTGTTGGAACCGCTGAAGTTACCGGTGATGGTGTCGTTCGCGAGGTTCTTGAAGTCCTGCTCCGTGCCGAAGCCGTAGTTCTGGCTTTCGACTGACGCACCGAGCATGAGGTCTACGGTGTGCTTGCCGAAAGTCTTGTTGTAGTTGGCGACCACCTGCGCGAGGGTCCTGAGGCTCCAGTCGGTGTCGTAGGTCGCTGAAGACTGCTCTCCTTCGTTGTAGTTCAACCAGTTACCATTGATGATGGTATTGTTGGTGAAGGAATGGGTGTTGGATGAGATGTAGGTTGCCGCGGCCATTCCCTCGATCTGGAATCCGTCGAACGGAGTGATGCGCAGGAAGGCGTTGCCCTGCATGATGAAGCGGTTGGTACGGGGAGCGATCTGCTCGCTGTACTGCTTGGGATATGCGGATGTGCCGGCCCAGTTGTACTTGAGGTTGGGGTAGTATGCTACATCGTAGCCGACGCCCTCCTCGGATACAGGAGCTGAAGAAAGCACTCTGTGTCCCTGAGAGTCCTTACCGTTGGCCCGTCCTGAACCGGTGTTGATGATGTAGCTCGGGGCGAGGTTGAGACCTACTGCGACCCAGTCGTTGATCTTGGTCTCGAGATTGGCCCTGAGGTTGATTCTCTTGTAGTTGGATGCCGGGAACAGACCGTTCTGGTCGAGGTATCCGAGAGAGTACATGTACTTGGTGTTGTCGGTAGCACCGGAAACACTCACATTGTAGTTCTGGGTGCCGGCCGGCTGGTACATGTAATCCTGCCAGTCGAGAAGGCTGAGCCCTTCGTCGGTAGGAGTGTATGCGCCCTGGTGGCTGTCGCGCAGCTCCTGGCTCACATAGTTGAACCAGCGTGAATCCAGTGCGACGGCTTTGTTTCCGCTATATGCGGGGGATGACTGGCCTACATTGGCAAGACGTGTCGCGTTGTCGTCGGTGATGGAGCCCTGGGGATAGAGCGTGAGATAGTTGGAGTCGGCATACTTGATCCAGTGCTCCATCCATTCCACTGAACTCAGGACATCCACCTTGCGCTCAAGGGTTGCGAGACCGTAGCTTGCGCTGAAGGTCACCTTGGGAGTTCCCTTGGTTCCGGACTTGGTGGTGATGAGCACTACGCCGTTGGAACCGCGTGAACCGTAGATCGCCGCTGAAGCCGCATCCTTGAGGACTTCGATGCTCTCGATATCCTGGGGGTTGATGCCCTGCATGTTGTCGGAAGGAACTCCGTCAATCACGTAGAGGGGGTTTGAACCTGCGGTGAGTGACGCGGCACCGCGCACACGGATCTGAGGGTCCGCACCGGGCTCTGCGTTCGTGATGTTCACGGTCACACCGGCGAGCTGACCCTGGAGGGCCTGCTCGGCACGGGCCATGGTACGGTCCTGGATTGCGGAATTGTCCATGGAGGCGACCGCTGAAGTAAGGTCGCTCTTCTTGACAGAACCGTAACCGATGACCACGGTCTCTTCGAGGAGTGTGTTGTCCTCCTGAAGAACGATGAGAAGATTCTCGGCAGGGGATACGATCTGAGTGACATATCCGATGCATGAGATTTCGATTTGAGCGGATGCGGGAACGGTGATCTCGAAGTTGCCGTCGATGTCGGTGATCACACCATTGGTGGTGCTGCCGACTTCGAGAACAGTCGCTCCGATTACAGGGATTCCGTTTGCATCAACTACCTGACCTTTGCCTACCGCTGTCTGGGCGCTTGCCGCGACGGGGGGGCTAGAAGACATACTACAGCGAGAACCGCTGTGAGCAGCTTCCGGTTAGAATGAAAAGATAAATTCATAAGTGCTGATGTGGTTTATAAAAATATCTGCAAATATATGCATTTTTCTTCTATCCGATGCCTTTTTTTAAAGAATTTAAGAGACGGACGGCGATAAAACAAGAAAGTCCGTAGTGCTCCGGCCTTTTCAAACAAATGATTCAGAATATCTTCGGCTCTACTGACGATGTGGAGAACTTATTTGACACCATTTCTTGAATTTCTGGCATTAGAGAGAATATTTGATAATAGTGCCTTCCGAGGAGATTCCGACGATAATCTGCTCGACAGGTACGACATCGATAGAAATGATTTCGTTGTCAAGCATATAGTTGGTGATGTAGTTTCCTTCCCAGTCAAACACTCTTATTATATTCCCATAGGATGAATTTCGTTCATTCGTGAAGCGTCCGGAGTATAGAGCGTAAATATAGTCATCGTCGCAGCATACATCCACATATCCTTTCCGTTCATCTTCTTCATGAGCCAGCGCTCTGCCTCCACCGATAGTGACGACCTGATATTGCGGCTCGAAGCATTCAGGTCCTTTTATGATAAGAGGAGTTCCGCTGATAAGGTTGACGATTTCCAATTGGTCTGCGTAACGACACGCGATGACACAAGCCTGATGCGTATTGTTGGCTTTGATGACACCTTCAAATGCTTGAAGTTGAAAGTCTGATATACGGTTTTTTCTGGTATCAGGTATATATCTTGCCAGCACTTGCAGCGAATCCCCTTGTACCAGTTCGACTATTCTTGCATCCTCGAAGTTGCCCAAGGCAATAAGTCTGTCGCCGTATCCGCATATGCAGGATATTCTTCGGGATATCCCTTCGCATTCGAATAATTCCTTAGGATAATATTCCTGATGGAGTAAACTGTCAGTATCGGCTTTTAGAATCTTGTCAAGTGTGATGTCATATATTAATGTGGTCTTGTTGCTGTCGAGTTGCGCAAAATAGAAAGCTCCAAGCATTTCTCCC
>DVLC01000046.1 GCA_018715685.1 Candidatus Cryptobacteroides merdipullorum | reverse complement strand
ACCAGCGTGTTCCTGAAAGAAGCGTCGATCAGGCGCGTGTCCATGCTGAGATCCAGTCCTGCAAGACGGTTTTCGCACAGGGTTCCTAGCAGAGAAATGTTCTTTATCTTGAAACTGTACGGAGCCTTTTTGCCGGCGGCCCTTTCTTCCGGTTTCAGGAAATAGCGTTCGCCTATCTCGCCTTCGATAAACACCTGATTGTGGAGCTGTAGAAAGGCCATGTTCCGCTGATACTCGTTTCCGAACAACACGAATTCGTAGGTGCCGCTGAAGTCTTCGAGCAGAATCTTTATTCCGGGAGTCCCGGACTTTGAGGTCATTGCCTTGACATCCGAGACGATGCCCGCTACGCTGGTCTTTCCGCTGCGGTGTTCCTGTTCATAATGGTCAATGTTGCTCTGCAGGTTCGCCAGGGGGCAGTCGGCGAAGGTCTCAATCTCGAAGCGGTGCTGTTCGAGAGGGTGGGAGGAGATGTACATGCCCACATATTTCTTCTCCTCCTGAAGCAGAGCCAGAATGTCCTCCTCGCCGGAGAAAGTCGGGGCCTGCGGCCTGTTCGGCTTGAGTTCCTCGGCATCACCGAACAGGGAGGCGGAGGCGTCGAGCTTGTCGGCTGCGTACATTCCGGAATAGCGCACAAGTTCGTCGATGAACAGCTCCCCGCTGCTGCACGGCAGGAAATACTGCGAGCGTCTGTAGCCGAAAGAATCAAAGGCTCCGGAATATATCAGTGTCTCGACCGACTTGCGGTTGACGCTTCCGGCCATGCGTTCCATGAAGTCGAACACGTCGGCGAACTGGCCGTTCTTGGCCCTTTCCGCTATGATGGCGCTGACCACGTTGTCGCCGAAGCCTTTCATGCCGCCGAGACCGAAGCGTATGTCTCCGTTCGAATTGACGGAGAAGGTCGCGTCCGATTCGTTCACGTCGGGGCTGAGCACCTTGATGCCGGCCTTTCTGCAGTCGGCCATGATCTCCTTCATCTCCTCCATGTTGGAGATGTTCTGCGTGAGGTTGGAAGCCTGGAACTCGGAAGGATAGTGCGCCTTGAGCCATGCGGTCTGGTAGCTCACCCAGGCATAGCAGGTGGCGTGGGACTTGTTGAACGCGTATTTCGCGAACGCCTCCCAGTCCTTCCATATCTTCTCGAGGGTGTCTTTGGGATAACCGTTCGCGAGTGCTCCGCTCATGAATGACTCCTTGAGCGAGTCGAGCACATCCTTCTGCTTCTTTCCCATCGCCTTGCGCAATTTGTCGGCCTTGCCCTTGGAGAAGCCGGCTAGCTTCTGTGAGAGCAGCATCACCTGCTCCTGGTAGACAGTGACGCCGTAGGTCTCCCTCAGGTATTCCTCCATGTCCGGGAGGTCATATTTGATGGTGCTCGGGTCGTTCTTGCCGGCCACGAACTTCGGGATGTAGTCCATGGGGCCGGGACGGTAGAGGGCGTTCATCGCTATCAGGTCCTCGAAGCGCTCCGGGTGCAGCTTTATGAGCCATTCCTTCATTCCTCCGGATTCGAACTGGAACACGCTCTTGGTGTCGCCGCGGGAGTAGAGGTCATAGACCTTGGGATCGCTGATGTCGATTTTCTCTATGTCGATGTCCACGCCGAAGCGCTTCTTGACCAGGGCCGTGCAGCGGTCGATTATGGACAGGGTCTTGAGCCCGAGGAAGTCCATCTTGAGCATTCCCACGTCCTCGATCTTGGTGCCTTCGTACTGGCTTACCCAGACCTCCTGTCCGGTCGCCTTGTCCACGCCGGTCGTAATGGGTATGTAGTCTGTGAGGTTGCCGCGTCCGATGATCATCGCGCAGGCGTGTATGCCAACCTGGCGTATGCAGCCTTCAAGCCTGAGGGCATAGTCCAGCACCTCGCGCACCAGCGGCTCACCGTTTTCGTATTCGTCCTTTAGTTCCTTGATGTATTTGACGCAGTTGGCCAGCGTGGGCTTGATCTCCTTGTCCTCGCCGTTCTCCTTGACAGTGAAGACCTTGTCCGGAATCATCTTGGTGAGCCTGTTCGACTCGGGGATCGGCAGTTCGGAGATGCGGGCCACGTCCTTGACTGCGAGCTTGGCGGCCATGGTGCCGAAGGTTATCACATGCGAGATATGGTCGGCTCCGTAGTGGTCCTGGACATACTGGATCACGCGGTAGCGCCCCTCGTCGTCGAAATCCACGTCTATATCCGGCATCGAGATGCGTTCGGGGTTCAGGAAACGCTCGAACAGCAGGTCGTATTTCAGAGGGTCGAGATTGGTGATTCCGAGGCAGTAGGCCACGCACGAGCCGGCGGCCGAGCCTCGTCCGGGACCCACCGACACCCCGTTGCGGCGGCCCCAGTTGATGAAGTCCTGCACTATGAGGAAGTAGTCGGGGAAGCCCATGTAGGAGATGGTCATGAGCTCGAAATGCAGCCGCTCCTGCTGCTCCGGGGTCAGGACCTCGCCGTAGCGTCCGTGCGCACCCTGATAGGTCAGGTGGCAGAGGAAGGCCACCGAACGGCAGAATTCCTCTCCGCGGTCGGTCTTCGAGACCACGTTGCCGTCGTGGTCCTTCTCGATTTCATAGCGGCCGTTCTCGATTATGTCGGCGTATTTCGCGAGATGCTCGTCGATGTCCCTGAGGAATCCCGGATCTATCTGGAATTTCGGGAGCACGTGCCCGCGGTTTATGTTGTAGTTCTCTATTTTGTCGAGCACCTCCAGCGTGTTGGCGAGGGCCTCGGGATGGTCGGGAAACAGTTCCGCCATCTGCTCCTCGCTTTTGAGGAACTCCTGCTGGGTGTACCTGAGTCTCTTGGGGTCGTTGAGGGAGGCGTTGGTAGTAAGGCAGATGAGTCTGTCGTGGGCGGGACCGTCCTCCTCGTTCACGAAATGCACATCGTTGGTGGCCACCACCTTGACGCCGTACTGCCCGGCGATTTCGAAGATGCGGGCGCAGTACTCCTTCTGTCTCTCATAGACTTCGAGCGAAAGTCCGGGCACTTTCGTCTTGTGGAGCATGACTTCGAGATAGTAGTCGTCTCCGAACACCCTCTTGTGCCACTTTATCGCCTTGTCCAGGGCTTCGTCATCGCCTGCGAGTATGTTCCTGGGTATTTCTCCGGCCATGCAGGCCGAGCAGCAGATGAGCCCTTCATGGTACTTCTCGATGACCTCGTGGCTCACACGCGGCTTGTAGTACATGCCTTCGATGTGTCCGATGGACACTATCTTCATCAGGTTCCGGTATCCCGTCTGGTTCTTGGCCAGCAGAATCAGGTGATAGTACTGCTTGTGCGCGCTGTCCTTGATCTTGTGGTCGTAATGGCGGGTCACATATATCTCGCAGCCAAG
>DVLC01000045.1 GCA_018715685.1 Candidatus Cryptobacteroides merdipullorum | reverse complement strand
ATGTATTATGAGCTGGAATCTGCCAACAACGGCTGGACTGCCAGAGAAACGGAGCGGCAAATCAATTCGCAGCTTTACGAACGTCTGCTGTTGAGCAGGAAGCGGTGCTTATGCGGGATATGTAGCATATTGGAACTCTCCTATATTTGTTAGTGATGCGTTTTCCATCAAAGGAACAATGGAACTGACTTTAACAATATCCTGCCCAAAATGAGTCCGTTGAACCCTTTATACCTGACTAAAAAACATAAGGTATTTAAAAAGATCGCCGCCTTTGTCGAAAAATTCAAAGGAGTGGGAGGACAACTATAATTTTCCATGAAAAAAATCATCGTCGCCTCGGATTCGTTCAAGGGGTCGCTGTCGTCGGCTGAAGTCGCGGCGGCGGTCGCGGAAGGTGTCAGGGATGTATACCCGGAATGCAAAGTCGTCTGCCTCGAAGCGGGGGACGGAGGTGAAGGCACGAGCGGCGCGCTGATGAAGGCGCTCGGAGGAAGCGTCGTCGGCTGCAAGGTTCACGATCCATTGATGAGGCCGATAATTGCCGACTATGGAATATCCGCCGATGGAAGGACGGCTGTCATCGACATGGCCGCGGCAAGCGGGCTGACACTTCTGCGCTCGGAGGAGCGGAATCCACTGCTGACCACCACTTTCGGTACAGGAGAAATGATAGCGGACGCATTGCGGCGCGGATGCAGACGCGTCATTGTCGGGCTTGGCGGAAGCGCCACGAACGACGGCGGCACCGGAATGCTGACGGCACTCGGAATCCGCTTTCTCAACGCCCGGGGAGAAGTGTTGCCAGGCACGGGAGAGTCGTTGGAGAAGATAGTCTGCGCAGACTGCTCGGGAGCGCTGACCGGACTTGCCGCCGCCGAGTTCATCGCCGCCTGCGATGTGGAGAGCCCTCTCTGCGGGCCACGCGGGGCCGCGTATGTATATGCTCCTCAGAAAGGTGCGGACGCGGCGGCAACGGAGGCTCTTGACCGCGGGCTGAGGAATTTCGGGGAGATTGCAGAAACGGTATACGGACACGGAATCCTGGAAGCGGATGGAGCCGGAGCAGCCGGAGGCGCTGGAGCCGGAATGATGGCATACCTGCATGCGCGCATGGTTCCGGGAGCGGAGCTGCTGCTGGACGCGTTGGATTTCGACAGACTTATCGCGGACGCCGACCTCGTGATAACCGGAGAGGGCCGCATGGACGAGCAGACGCTGATGGGGAAACTGCCGCTGCGCGTGCTCCGTCGGGCCGCGGCGCACGGCGTTCCGGTAATCGCGCTCGCAGGAAGCGTGTCCGTCGCTGACAACCCAGGCTTCGCGGCCATTGCCGCCGTCTCCCCTGACGGCTACCCGCTGGAAATTGCGATGAAGCCGGAAGTGGCTTTCCGAAACCTCCGCAGGACGGCTGCATGGGCCGTTTTAGCAATCAGTCATTCATGAGCAAACCTTTCCCAGATGATGAATTTCTGCTTGACCTTCCCTCTTTCGCCTATGGAGTTCGTCTCCTGTTTGAGCAGCACCATAGGCCAGCCATCGGGAAAATATTTCACGGAAATCAGCGAACTGTTCACCAGGCCCTCGTCAATCAGCTCGTCGAACCCTTCGTCAATGCCCTCGCGGAGTACACCGAGCGTAAGTGGGTCTGAAAGAGCGTCCAGCATTCCCTTCAGATCTTCCTTCGGTATATAAGTGTCGATGCTCATGGAAATCATATACTCGTAATTCTCGGGATCCTTTTCAATGATGACACGTGAGTCGGACGCATATTCAGTTTCAGACGCATCCGTGTGGGTCGTAAATTCACCCGTATTGAAGACCATGCCGTGAAATTCGAAAAGCAGTTCAAGATCCTCGATATAGCCCTGGACCAGTTCTTCCGCGTCAACCTGCTGTAACAGAGGTTCGAGATTCAGACCGATACTCTTCAGGCTGTCCATAGGAGACAGCTCTTCAAGTACTCCATCGAAAATGGTTCTGGCGGATTTCTTCAATTTATTCAGATTATCTATCTTGATTATTTTTCCGTACTCGTCCGTGCGAAATCTTACCGTTTTTCCCTCCATTTCGTCCCTGATGGTCTCCAACATGCGGCCCATGATTTTCTGTTCTTCCTGACCTCCGAGAGAATCAGCGATGAAATCCAGAAAACTGTATTCCATCCTATAGCCCTGCTTCGTGGCATCAGTGACGGTCAGCATGACTTTGGTACAGGCAGCGAGGTTCTCCAATGTATCGGCATGGTCGAACTTGTACATGTTCTCGTATATCCAGTAGGTCATGGTGTCTTTCTCCCGGAACCAGGCGAGCACAGCCACAGTGCTGTCCATATCGTGTATATCCTGAACCATAGGGCCGGAAGACATCCTGTCCGACAAGCCTCTGAACGAGCAGAGCACGGAAAGCAGGACCAATGATACGACAAACGGAAAAAGTTTCTTGATCATGATTCGACGTAATTTGAGTTCGGGTCAATTTAGACAAAAATTTCCGGGCCGGCAAGTCCCGACCCGGAAATCCTGTACTCGTCGTAGATTTCCGGCAATTCCGGGAGTTGGCTACTCCGCCGACGACAGTTTCACTGCCGCAATGCCGGGAACATATTCCCCGGCGTAGCTGACTTCGACGATGTCTCCGATCATCAGGCCGTCAAGACCGCTCCTGTCGGCGTCAACCGTGCTGAACGACAATGTGTCGCCCGCAGCGTCCACTATCATCACGGTGTTCATGTTCGCATCCACCACGGTTCCTTTGGAACTGCGGTTCCCGGAAGAGCTGCAGCCGGCGAGCAGGAGGCAGCAGACAACGGGCAAAAGAATTCTTTTCATATATCGATATTCGCTACATTTTCTCCGACAGCTTCGTGACCGAGGTCCTCTCGGTTCTCCCGGCGCCGACTATCCTCGTGGTCTCCTCGCTCACAATCTCCTGCGGCCATCCGTCGGACGAGAAGCGGAAATAAAGCTGCGAATTGTATACCGCGTAGTTTCTGTCGCTCCTGTCGGGCTCCTCGGCAGAAATCACCCGCAGTCTGCGCGCAACCTCGTCGTTGAAGCATTCTCCGGCAAGATCGGTCGCCTGGCTCTCGACCTCGAAATACGGAATATAGTTGTCGGCGTTGACGAAAATCACATATTCGCCGCTGTTCCTGTCCAGCAGAAGAGAGGTGCTCGTGTCCGACTCGCAGCTGTCCTTCGTCTGGTCGGAATGCCTGCGGGTCTCACCTTCGGCGAATGCATTGCCGTAGAGCTGGAAAAGAGCCTTCACATCCTCGATTATGCCCTTGGCGAACTCGTAGGAATCGTCCGCGCGCAGTATGCGGCGCACGTCCACTCCGGCATCGGCCACGCTGTTCATGTATCTGGACTCCTTGCAGGCTGAGTCATACGCCGCCCGCGCCTTACGGTACACTTCGCCGGAATTCAGAACTCTCGTGACGCGCCCCTCGGTGTCGGTGCGGAGCGTCACCGAAAGGCCCGACATTCCGTTCCAGGCGTAGTCGAGCACGCTGGTGAATGCGTCATACAGAATCCTGTCAGGGACTTCGTCCACGCTGAAATCCGTCAGACGGCATTCCATGTCATACCACCTCTCGGTGACTTCGGTGACTTTGAGCACGAACTGCACCGTGATGCCGTAGGTCTGTTCTCCGGATTCTCCGTCGAACTCGGTCACGGTCCTGTGCATCTCGAAAGACGAGCTGTCCGCCAGATCGAAACGGGCCGCCACGGTCAGCTGTCCGCCGTCGGCGCCCGCCGCGGAAGCCGGATTCATCAGGACTGCCGTCATGAAGGCCAGAGCCGGCAGAAACACCGCTGTTTTCTTCTTCAAATATTCCATACGCTGTGTATTTATAATTCTGGAATTACTTTCTCCATGCCGGTGCTGCGGGACCCCTTGACAAGTATCAGCGCAGCGGAAACCGGGTTCTCCCTCAGGCTCGCCGCAAGCTCGTCCGAACTGTCGAAACAGGGGAAACCCGCCCCGCAGGCCGCGGCGGCCGAGCGGAATTCCGGACCGACCAGCATCGCGTCCGCGCCGGAAGCGAGCAGTCTGTCAACCACTTTCAGATGTTCGGCGGCGGATTCGTCACCCAGTTCCTTCATGTCGCCGAGAAGCGCGAGTTTCCTGTCGGCATGCACGGCCTCGAAATTGTCGAGGGCGGCCTTCATCGACGAAGGATTCGCATTATAGGCGTCGACAATCAGGGTGTTGCGGCTTGTACGCACCATCTGCGAGCGTATGTTGTCAGGCACGAATGCCGCTATCGCTTCCACTGCATCCTTGCGCGGGACTCCGAAATAATCGCCGATCGCTATCGACGCGAGCACGTTGTCCGCATTGTACGCGCCGACAAGCCTGGTCGCGACAATCTGACCGTCCAGACGCAGACGCAGGCAGGGCTCCTCCGGCGTGCAGTCGAGAATCTCCGCATGCTGATAATTGCGGCCATAGCCGAAGAAATGGCAGGCGATCCCGGCAGCCATGCCCTTGAGCTCGGAGTCGTCCTCGTTGATGAATATGACAGAACCGCGGCGGCTACCGAGCCATCGGTACAGCTCGCCCTTGGCGGCCTTGACGCCCTCGAACGAACCGAACCCGAGCAGATGGGCGCGGCCTACATTGGTGATCAGGCCGTAGTCCGGGCGGCTCACCTGCACGAGCTTGGCAATGTCGTCGGGATGGTTCGCCCCCATCTCCACGACGGCGATCTCGGTGTCGGGGCGGATCGCGAGCAGGGTCAGCGGCACTCCGATGTCGTTGTTGAGATTACCTTCGGTCGCACTCACGCGGTATTTTCTGGAGAGTACGGCGCGTATCAGGTTCTTCGTGGTAGTCTTGCCGTTGGTTCCGGTAAGGCCTATCACCGGCAGATGTCCGCCGCGCAGGTGCGTGCGATGCCATATCGCCAGCTGCTGCAATGCGGCGAACGCATCGTCCACCACTATGAGCCGCTCATGCTCCGGCAGTTCCCTGCGGTCAGCCACGGCCCATGCGGCCCCTTTCCCAAGAGCGGACAGTGCATAGTCGTTGCCGTCGAAGTTCTCGCCTTTGAGTGCGAAGAATATCTCTCCTCCGGTGATTTTACGGCTGTCGGTGGTCACCCGGCATCCGCAGTCCTGATATATTGAATAAAGCTCTTCCGTTGTCATAATTGAATAAAATCATATCTTTCTTGCGATGCTGACCGTGCGTGCCCCTCGGGAGGCGGGAAAAGCCTCCCTCGGAGCAGCAGGTCAGCGTCGCGAGGCCAGGACATACAAATGCAAATTCAAATTATTTGACGCCGGTGCTGCCGAAGCCGCCAGCGCCACGTTCCGACTCGGACAAACTGCCGCTCTCCTCCCAGTCGATGCGCTCATGACGCGCCAGCACGAGCTGGGCGATGCGCTCCCCTTTCTCGATCACGAAATCCTCGCCGCTCAGGTTCACGAGTATCACGCAGATCTCTCCGCGATAGTCGGCGTCGATCGTCCCCGGTGCATTGAGCACCGTCACGCCCTTCTTCGCAGCAAGCCCGCTGCGGGGCCGCACCTGTATCTCATATCCGGCGGGAATCTCCACATAAAGCCCGGTGGGCACCATAGTCCGCTGCAGGGGGCCGAGAGTTATCGGCTCCTCGTTCGCGGCGCGCACGTCCATTCCGGCAGCAAGCCCGGTCGCATACTGCGGCAGTTCGTTGCCGCTCCGGTTCATTACCTTGACTTTCATTGTCCTGATACACTTATTGTATTGTCTACGCAGTCATACATGTTCTGCATATCACCAAACAGCCTCCATGCCCCGGCCAGCCGGGCAAAACCTGCGGCCGCAGCAGCGGGCGGGCTCCCTCCTACTTCGGCGCATAGCGGTACAGCGCCGCCGCTATTATCGCGTACAGCAGGTTAGGAATCCACAGCGCAATCCCGGGCGGAAGCGTGTTAGTGTATACGAACATCTCGCTGAAACGCAGGAAAAGGATATACGAAAACGCGAGCGCGATTCCGATTCCGATGTTCCATCCTATGCCGCCGCGCCTCTTCTTGGCCGACAAGGTGACACCGATTATCGTAAGCACGAACGCGGAGAACGGCAGGGCCCAGCGGCGGTGCTTCTCGATCTGCGCATACATCACATTGGCATCCCCCCTCATCTTCTGGGTCGCGATCAGCTCGTTAAGCTGCTGTATGGAAAGAGTCTCCACGGTCTTCTCGTTGTTGAACAGATCCTTGATCTTCAAGGCTATCACCGTGTCAATCTGCGAATCGAAGCTAACTCTGTCGCCGAGTCCGTCGGAATATTCCCTCGTGAACACGCGGCGCAGATGCCAGCCGTCCATGGTGCTGTCCCATACCGCCGACTCCGCGCTGACCTTGCGGGTAAGGCGGTTGTCCTCGACATTCTCGATCGTGAAGCGGTAGGCAGTGTTGTTCCAGCGCGAGAACGACTCGATATAGATGAACTGCCCGGGCGAGATCTGATAATGGATGTCCCTGAGGTCAAAGTTGTTGTGCCGCTTTATATACTTCGATTCAAACTCCACCCTCGTAGCGTTGGACCTCGGAATCACATAAAGGTTCAGCCCCAGCGACAGCATGGCAATGAGCATTGCCGAAGCCATGTAAGGCACCATCATCCGGTTGTAGCTCACGCCACCGGACAGAATGGCGATGATCTCGGAGTTCGCGGCCATCCTCGAAGTGAAGAAAATCACCGTGATGAACACGAACAGCGGCGAGAACATGTTGACGAAATATGGTATGAAGTTCAGGTAATAATCCAGAATGATAGCCTTCAGCGGCGCCTCGTTCTTGACGAAATAGTCGATCTTCTCCGAGATGTCGAAGATAATGACTATCCCGATTATGAGCAGCAGGGCCACGAAGAAGGTCATTATGAACTTCTTCGCGATATACAGATCTATCTTCTTGATATACAGATTCATAATCTTGAGCTTATCCTGGCCGCCGCATCCTTCTTCCATGCGGCATAGTCGCCGGCTTCGATATGCAGCCGAGCCTGGCGCACGAGGTCGAGATAGAACGCGAGATTGTGCTCGCTCGCCAGCATGGCCGCGAACATCTCTCCCGCGATGAAAAGATGGTGCAGATACGCCTTCGAATAATTATGGTCGACGAACGATGCGCCGTCGGGGTCGATTTCGCTGAAATCCTGCGCCCACTTGGCGTTGCGCATGTTCATGACTCCGTTCCAGGTGAAGAGCATGCCGTTGCGTCCGTTGCGCGTGGGCATCACGCAGTCGAACATGTCCACTCCCCTCTCTATACCCTCGAGAATGTTGGCCGGAGTGCCGACTCCCATCAGGTAGCGCGGCCTGTCCTCAGGAAGCAGAGGGCACACGAGCTCCAGCATCTCGTACATCTTCTCGGTGGGTTCTCCGACCGCAAGTCCGCCTATCGCGTAGCCGTCGGCGCCGAACTGCACCGCGTGATCGACCGCCTCCCTGCGGAGATCCGGGTACACGCAGCCCTGGACTATGGGGAAGAAGCACTGGTCGTAGCCGTAGAGCGGCTCGGTCTCACGGAAGCGCGCGGCATATCTCTCCAGCCAGTCCTTGGTCAGATCAAGGCTCTTGCGGGCGTAGGAATGGTCGGCCTCGCCGGGACAGCACTCGTCGAGAGCCATCATGATGTCGGCTCCGATTATGCGCTGCGTGTCCACGTTGTTCTCCGGGGTGAAGATATGGCGGGAGCCGTCGATATGGCTGCGGAAGGTGCAGCCTTCCGGGGTCAGCTTGCGGATAGGGCTCAGCGAGAAGACCTGGAAGCCGCCGCTGTCGGTGAGTATCGGCCTGTCCCAGGATTCGAACTTGTGCAGTCCTCCGGCGGCGCGCAGGGTGTCGAGTCCGGGCCGCAGATACAGATGGTATGTGTTGCCGAGTATGATTTCGGCCCTGATGTCCTCCCTGAGGTCGCGGTGATATACGCCCTTGACCGAACCTACGGTGCCGACGGGCATGAAAATGGGCGTACGGACCGCTCCGTGGGCGGTCTCAAGCGTACCGCATCTCGCTGAAGAATGCGGGTCTTTTGCAGATATGCTGAATTTCATCTCTCAAATATACGCAGAATCCGGCAAATTCTTTTAATTTTGCCTGATAACTAATTTTGACTGATCACATGAAAAATGCCAATGTGAGCCTCAGGCTCATTCTGATGAACTTCCTGGAATTCGCCGTATGGGGCGCATATCTCACCTCCATGGGAAGTTTTCTCGCCAAGTCCGGCTTCGGCCCCCAGATATGGCTGTTCTTCGCCACCCAGGGTTTCGTGTCCATATTCATGCCCGCCCTGATGGGCATTATCGCCGACAAGTGGATTCCCGCGCAGAAGGTGCTTTCCCTCTGCCACGGCCTCGCCGGAGCCGCGATGCTCGGCGCGGGTTTCTATGCGATGGGAGCCGGAAGCGGCATACAGTTCGGCGTGTTCTATGCGCTCTACACGATAAGCGTCGCCTTCTTCATGCCGACCATAGCCATAGCCAACTCGGTGGCCTACAACGCACTGGAGAAGGCGGGCAAGGATCCTGTCAAGGACTTCCCTCCCATCAGGGTGTTCGGCACAGTGGGCTTCATCTGCAGCATGCTCTTCGTGAACTTCATGCGCGGGGCTGACGGGGTGCAGTTCCAGCATACCTACAGCCAGTTCATAGTATCCGGGGGTCTCAGCATCATCCTCTGCCTCTATGCGCTGAGCCTGCCCAACTGCCCCTGCAAGCCCAGGACCGCCGAAGTGCAGTCCTTCGCCGATTCCACCGGCCTGAGCGCGTTCAGACTGTTCAAGAACAGCCAGTTCGCGATATTCTTCATCTTCTCGATGCTGCTCGGCGCCGCGCTTCAGATCACCAACGGCTACGCCAACACCTTCATCACCTCGTTCACCGACAATCCCGAATACGCCCACACCTGGGGAGCCAACAACGCCAACGCGCTGATTTCGCTGAGCCAGGCGTCGGAAACCCTCTGCATACTGCTGATACCTTTCTTCATGAAGAAATTCGGCATCAAGAAGGTCATGCTCATCGCGATGTTCGCATGGGTGTTCCGCTTCGCGTTCTTCGGACTCGGCAACCCCGGCGGCGGCGTTTGGCTCTTCGTGCTGAGCTGCATAGTCTACGGCATGGCCTTCGACTTCTTCAACATCTCCGGCTCGCTCTTCGTCAACGAGCATGTGGACAAGGACATGCGCTCCTCCGCGCAGGGCCTGTTCATGCTGATGACCAACGGACTCGGAGCCTCCATCGGCACCTGGGCTGCCGGAATCGTGGTCAACCACTTCGTTTACAACGCGGCCGAACCCAGCTGGAGCACCGCCTGGTACATCTTCGCCGCCTACGCCCTCGTGGTCGGAATACTCTTCATGATAGTCTTCAAGGATCCGGACAAACAGAAGAAGGCCGCTTAGTGCGCGGCATGCTGATGCATGGAATTCAAGTTCATCGACAAACGGACACTGGATTCTGCGGCTGAAACGGCGCTCGCCGCATTCGAGCGGGAGATTTACAATCCCGCCTTCCCCGATGAAAGCGAACGGGAGCCGTTCGGAAACCTTCTCGGACGCATAAGGGCCGGAGAGGACGCATATCCCCAGACCTTCGCGGTGCTCGCGTGGCACGAAGGGGAGCTGGCCGGAGGGGACATATTCGACTGGTATCCCGACTGCGGGGCAGCAGAGCTTATATATATCGCACTGCGGCCCGGCCGTCGCGGCGCTGGACTCGGCGACGAGCTGCTCAAGGAAGGCTCAAGGCGGCTCGCGAAAGAGCTTTCTTCGCAGGGCGAAACTCTCAGGCGAATGTATTTCGAGACCGAGAACCCCTTCCTTTCGGAAACCGACGACGGCATGGACAAAGTCTCACGCGTCCGCTTCTTCGCCCGCAACTCGGCCTGCAGGGTGCCGATAAAATACTATCAGCCGCCGCTCGCTCCCGACGCCCCCTGGGCGGAAAACCTCTATCTCTGCATACTGCCAGAGTTCTCGGAAGGCGGCGCCACGCTGCCGGCGGAAGAGCTGAAGGAGTTCCTGCGCTGCTTCTTCAGAGGGCTCGGCGCATCGGAGAGGCACGACAGGTTCATCGAGATGATGCAGAACATAGACTACGCCACAGAAAGCGACGGCTCGCTCGAATGCCACCCCTTCGCCGAGCAGCCGCAGTTCGGAATGTCACGCTTCTCTCTCGTCTATCATTTCCTGCTTGACCGCCGACCTTCCGCCTCCGACACAGTCGGAGAGGATCCTCTGTTCAACTCCTACGAATGCGACCTTATGAACTACAGCCTTCAGCAGCCGGAGCGCAGACCCGTGAGGACCAGGCATGTAAGGCTATGGCGCAGAATCATCCTGCATCTGCCCCGCTTCTACAGATACACTTCTGAAGGCCAAGATTTCTACAGAGTCTCGGAGCATACGGATCTGCCGGTCACCGTGTCGGTGAACTGCACCGACAACCAGACGCGCAACATCAGCCTCGCGCACCTCGTGCTCACTCCTGATGACAGTTCCGGAATGATTTTCAACGAGCTTGACTGCATCAAGCTCATAAGCGCGTTCGGCAGCATACAGGAGAAGTTTTCGGTTCCGGACCGTTCGGAACTCAGCGTGGAGGATGCAGAAAGCGGAGAAAGATGGGATTCCATCGAAGACTTCGTGTCGGCGAATTTCGACGGAATCCCCTGCCGCGTCCTGCGCAACGGCATCACCGAACTTGACATCGCGGGGATCCGCGACGTCGACGGACGGCAGCTCTTCGGCAGTTTCGAGAAATTCCGCAAGTCGGCGCTGAACGACAGGGAACCTGACGAAAGTCCTTGGAACAAGGCGTTCTGCGGCCTCATGCTGGGAATCTTCGACTTCATGCGCATGAACAGCGCGGAGATTTCTGACACCATAAAGCCCATAGCGGAGCGCCGGGACTCTTTCATAGTGATCTGCCGCGGACACCTTATGAAAGTCAAGTTCGACGAGACGTCGGAAGACCAGACGGCCAACATCCTCGTCTCACCCTATCTGCTGATACCGAGCGCCGTGCTCAGCATCAACGAGCTCGTGCTGGACAGAAACGAGAAGGCGACGGGCAGGCCGCTCACCGACGGAAACTCCTATTACCGGCGCAGCATGCTGCTCTCCGAACGGATACGTGACGTGATGACCTCCCTGAACACGGAATACCTCCAGGACATCTTCCACTACCGTGGCGAGCAGGAAATCATGGAGGAAGGCACGATGCAGCGCGGGCTTTCCCGGCGCTACAGGCAGCTGGAGAACAGACTTGACAAGGAGCGCATGCTCATGGAGGAGTACAAGACCAAGGATCAGCTCGGGGCGGACTATTTCACCAACGCGATGCTGGCGATACTGGCGCTGCTCCAGGTGACCGCCCCGTTCTTCGACAGGACCTTCTGGCTGGTGATATCCCTCGCGTCCGTCGTCGCGATATGCGCCTACAGTTTCCGGCAGCTGCGGCGGCGCAGAAGATTGTAGCGCCGACTCCGGACCGGATGGAAAAGTCCGATTTTATGACTATATTTGATGCGGCTTTTTGCATTAAATACAGTTATTTATACCAATGAAACTACAAAGATTCCAAATGATGGCGCTGTCAGTCATTGCGGCGTCATCGTCCGTTCTCGGCGTGTCGTCATGCGTCAATCAGGAATATGACCTGAACAAAGGCATCGACAAGACCGTTAACCTGAACGGACAGATCAGCGCCCCTATCGGAAACACCGGAAAGATCATGATCGGCGATTTCCTGGAATTGAACGGAGAAAACGGTCTCGTGGAAAGCGAAACCGGCGACTATTCGCTTGAATTCTCCGGTTCTCCCATCACCCGGACCGTGACCGTGCCGGCCATAGAACTGACTTCCGGGAACTTCATAGACACTGACGGATTCGAAATCGCGCCGATCGGAATCAAGGCGTCGGTTCAGGAGGCGAACCCTGGCATCTCTGACCTGATTCCCCTTGAAGGCCTCGACCCCGTGATTATCGACAATATTCTCGACAACGGCTCCAAGGCGTCCATTAGCATCGACGAGATGGTGGACGAAGTCGGCGACGTCGTATCGGAAATCGGGACGGTCAATCTCGACGCCCGCATAATGCTCGCCATCGCCTTCAGCTCCTCCAATAGCAGAGGAGCCGTCACTGTCAGAAAAGGTCTGTCGCTCACCCTTCCCGAATTCATCGCAATCAAGGACATTCCTGACAATTTCACGGCAGACGGAGGCAAACTGACGCTCAATGAAGACGTGGTGATGAGCAACGACGTGCCTCTCGAAATCGCGTTCACCATCAGTTCCATGGATTTCGCGGCACTCAAGGCTGAAACCGACGGCACGCAGGGCTATGTGGAGGACAACGGCCACCATTACATCAGAATAGACCAGCCTGTCGACATAGACGGCCTCTCGCTGGAGGTGACACCCTCGGACTTCGGAGAGACTTTCGGCGACATTCCGCAGACCATCTCCTTCGATGTCGACGTGACGGCCGACAGGCTTGACATCACCGGCGCGACCCTCGTGCTCGACCCCGACATCACGATAGAGAACCAGAAAGTGGAGATCGGAGAGATGCCCGAATTCCTGACCGGAGCGGACATCAATCTGGACATTTACAATCCTGTCATAACTCTGAACATCTCCAACTCCTCCCCTGTCGCCGCCGCCCTGACGGCCAGACTCCAGGGTTATGACGAAAACGGCGAACCCACGATGGCCGAACCCATAAGCATAGGCTCGGAGGAAACCCCTGTCATCATCAACGCCGCCCTTACCGGAGGCGTGGCAAGCACCAGCACCGTGTACATCTCCCGCCGGCCTATTGACCTCGACGAAATCAGCACCATCGACAGGACCCAGCAGAATATAGTGATCGACAATCTCTCCGACATACTTGCGACTATTCCGCACAGCATCGAGATATCCGACATCAATGTCGCTCCCTGGTACGAAGACGGGAACAGGTACACCGCAATCAGTTTCGACGGTTCAGACATCGAGTACAGCTTCAGCGTGGACTACGACATCGACGTCCCGCTTGCATTCGGCGAGAAGCTCCGGGTGGAATACCCCTATGACATAAGCGGTCTCAACAGCTCTCTAAACTCCTCCGAATCCGGCGCGGATCTGGACATAACGGTCAATGACGCCCGGATAAATATGAATTTCGTCAACACTCTGCCTCTGGGCATGTCCGTGACCGCCGTTCCTCTCGATACCGAAGGGAATACGCTGACAGGCAATCTCGAAGTGAAGCTCTCGGCAGCCGACGGTTCCGACGCTCTGGTGAGGGCCGGCAGTCTGGAGAATCCTTCTGTCACTCCCGTTGTCATCAACCTCAGGGCGGACAGCGAAGCCATGAAGAGACTTGACGGATTCAGGCTCGACATTGTAGGGACTTCATCCGCCGAGACCGCAGGCATCGCACTGAATTCCAACCAGTACATACAGATAACCGACATATCCGTGAGCGTCGACTGCGGTGTGGAGACTCAATTTTAATCGTCACTGAAATACCATGAAAAAGTTATACATAGCATTGCTCGCCGCGGCATTGACTCTGCCCGCGATGGCACAGGAGATGAATTCCGCCTATTTCGTCGACGGATACAAGTACCGCCACCGCCTGAATCCGGCATTGGCGCCCACGAGATCATACTTCAGCCTTCCCGCACTTGGAGGAATCTCCGCCAACGTCAGGAGCGACATGGGAATGAAGACTTTCCTGTATCCTTACGAGAACGGACAGCTGACCACCTTCATGAACGGCAGCGTGTCTTCCGAGGAGTTCCTCTCCCAGCTGAAGCGCAACAACGATCTCAATGTAAATGCGAATCTCAACCTTCTCTCCATAGGCGTATGGGGGAAGAACGGTTTCACCTCCGCCGAGCTCAGCCTCAAGATCGGAGCGCAGGCCAATCTGCCCTACGGCCTCTTCGACTTCATGAAGAATGTCGGAGCCAGCCAGTCCTATAATTTCAGCAATATCGATGCAAGGGCACAGGCCTACGCGGAACTGGCGCTCGGACATGCGCACAGAATCAACGACAACCTCAATATCGGCGCCAAAGTCAAGTTCATCGTCGGCGTAGGCAGGGCCAACGCCCATGTGGACAAGCTCAACGTGGTCATGAACCAGGACAAGTGGAGCGTGACTGCGGCCGGAGAGATAAGCTCATCGGTTCCGGGGCTCGTGATACCGACCAAGGGAGAGACCGGCTCCGCCACCGGCCCCGCGGACGCGAACCAGATAGACTTCAGCGGAATCGAGATGTCCACTGAAGAGCTGCTGGCGAATCTGAGGCCTTCCGGCTACGGTGCGGCCATCGACCTCGGAGCCGAGTACAAGTTCGATGACGGACTGCTCGAAGGTCTGAACGTATCGGCTGCGGTGCTCGATCTCGGCTTCATCTCCTGGGGCGGCAACAATTTCTACGCTACCACTTCTGACAAGAGCTGGGAGTTCAGCGGCTTCGACAATGTTTCTTTCGAGGAAGGGAGCGAGAACAGCATCGGCTCTCAGTTCGAGGGGCTTGCTGACGACCTTTCCGAACTGATCATATTCGAGAAGCAGGATGCAGTCAAGTCCGGCGCCAGCATGCTCGCCTGCACCATCAACCTCGGTGCCGAATATGAGATGCCTTTCTATCGCAAGCTTTCCGCCGGTTTCCTGTACTCGTCCAGAATCTCCGGACTCTACTCGAAGCATGAGGGCAGGTTCTCGGCCAACATCAATCCCGTGAAGTGGTTCGGCTTCTCGGCAAGCTACGGCATCTCCAACTACGGTTCATCGCTCGGAGCCGTCATGAATTTCGACTTCCCCGGCTTCGGGCTCTTCATCGGAACGGACAGCGCCATCCTGAATGTGACTCCTCCCATCGAAGATCTCGGAGGTGTCCTGCCTTACGACAAGCTCAATTTCGATGTCTATTTCGGAATCAGCTTCAACATGGGCAAGTACCGCGTGTTCGGCGACAGGGACTGATCTGCGCTTGCGGCAGATTCAGCCTCGCAGTCCGGCAGATTCCGCCCTGCAGCAGTTCCGACATACTCTCGTAAGCTTGCGGCACATCAGTCAGCAGTTGCTCATCTGCCGATTCGCTGCTTCTTAATGACCGCTGTCCGGTTTCTCCGGGCGGCGGTTTTATTTGCAGGTCTCCGGCGAATTGCAATATGCTGGAATTGCAATTGTCAACGCGGCACGGCGGTAGCCGCTTCCCGACTTTCATGATTCTGTCTGGAAAAGCATCCGTCCAGGCGAGTTCGTGTCATGAACGGTGGAAAGGTTCTGTCCGACGGAGTTGCAGGATTCCGCAAAACACCGGTCACAGCGGCTGGCTTTCCCTTTTGGATCGCCTGGAGCTATTTTTTGGCAATTTGTGGTGATCGATTGACATTTTTGGTTGGTGCCGATGACAGAAGCGGCCGGTATATGGAGGTCGATGCCGGAAGTTGTGCGCGGGCTGTTGCAGAGGGGAGCGCCCTCGCAGGAGGCTTTTCCCTGTCTATAGCCTCCCGCGAGGGCGCTCCCCTCTGCGATCACAAATCAGCCGGCGGAACTACCTCCTTGAAGCCGCACGCCTGTGACCGCGCTTTTTCCTGCGGCTGCCAAGCACTACTGCGGCAATGAGCAGAACCACGATTCCCGCGATAATGACCACTGTCAGACCGCCGGCATTGTCACCTTTGACGCGCGACCACATGGCCAGCAGATCCTCGGTTCCGCGGTCATGCATCATGCCGCAATACTCCATGATCGAAGCGTCGGGATACATGATCTGGTTCAGATGCGCACCCTTGCCGGCCTCACCGAAGAAATAGCTCGCGTCGATGGGAGCATATTCGGTGCTGTCGCTCATCGCCTCCAGAATCTCATCGCCGCCTATGGCGCTCACATAGCCTATCACGTCCATGTTGCGCAGCGCATTCTCGGGCTTGCACATGAAATTGATGAAATAGCGGGCGGCTTCGACATTCTTCGCGTACTTCGGAATCACCCAGCCGTCGAACCAGACGATGCTGCCGTCCTCGGGAACCACATAGTCGAGAGGCACTCCGACCGCCTCGGCCTCCTCGATCGCCCACTGGGCGTCGCCGCTCCAGGTCAAGTTGAGCCAGGCCTTCTCCTTTGTCATCATCTCCTTGCCGAAATCAGCCTCCCATCCTGCTATGTTGGGCTTCATCTCGTTCAGATAAGCCTCCACGCGGGCGATGGACTCAGGCGATGCGTCGTATGACAACTCCTCGACAGTGGTTTCGCCTCTGTCTATGCGGTCACGGTTGAGAGCGATGTTGAAAGTAGTGTAGACGTCGCGGAAAGCCTCCTTCATCAGCACCTTCCCCTGGAACTTCGGCTCCTTGAGCACATCCCAGGTGCTGACCTCCTCGGGGGTCACGTAATTCGTGTTATATGTGATGCCCACGGTACCCCACATATAGGGAACGGCATAGTCGTTGGCGTCCTTGCCGTTGCCGTCGACCTGAGAAAGGAAATCATTCATGAAGGGCGCAACGTTGCTCAGATAGTTCGGCGTGTCGCCGAAGTCCTTGTCTATCGGCAGCAGCAGGTCGGCGCGGAGCATGCGCTCGATGATATATTCCGAAGGGCACACCACGTCGAAATCCTCGTGCCCCTTCTCGATCTTGGAGAGCATGACCTCGTTGATGTCGAAGAGCTGGTAGATGATCTCCACGGGCTCGCCCGTCTGCTCCTCGTACCATTGTTCGAACTCCTCCAGGAGGTCTTCGTCTATGTAGTCGGCCCAGTTGTAGACCTTGAGAGTGTGCTCGCGGTCAGCCGCGAAGCAGGCGGCCGAAGCGGCCAGCAGTACGCAGATCACTGCGCTAAAGAGTTTTTTCATTTTATCGCTTTTTGTTTGTTGTTTCTTGCAGAACGGATGTTGATTATTATCAGCAGTGCGAGCACGGCGAGGAAGATCAGAGTCATCAGAGGTCTGAGTTCGGGAGTCAGACCGCCCTTGCGCGCATCAGCATAAATATAGGTCGAAAGCGTCTCCAGCCCCCGGTTGCCCTTGGTGAAGAGCGTCACGGCGAAGTCGTCTATCGAGAGCGTGAACGCCAGAATGAAACCGGAGATCATCGAAGGCCGGATCTGCGGGATTATGACCTTGCGCAGAGCCTGCGAGGGTGTCGCTCCGAGATCCAGCGCGGCCTCGTAGATGTTGGGATTCATCATCCTGAGCCTCGGCAGCACAGTGAGCACTACATAAGGAGTGCAGAACGAGATATGCGCGAGCAGCACGGTCACATAGCCCTGGCTCACACCTATGGCCACGAACAGGATGAACAGAGAGATACCGGTGATGATGTCCGGGTTCAGCATGGGGATGTCGTTCAGGAAGGTGATGCCCTTGCGGGCACGGCCCCTCATGTTGTGTATGCCGATAGCGGCCACTGAACCGAGCATGGTCGAGCACAATGCGGCCAGCAGGCCTATGGTTATCGTGTTCTCTATGGCCCTGACCATGGAGTTCCCGAGCCCGCCGGTGAAAAGCGACTCGTAGAGCTTCGTGGAGAAGCCCGTCCAGTTGCCGAGCACCTTGGCCTCGGTGAACGAGAAAATCGCTATTATGAGTATGGGGGCGTAGAGGATCACAAGCAATATGACCAGATAGCCCCTCGCAAGCAGCTTCTTCATATCAGACCTCCTTTTTCACTGTCGCGGGCGCTGTCCTCGTCCGAAATGAGGGTGGTGAGACCGATTATCAGCAGCATTATCAGCGCAAGCGCCGAACCGTAGTTCCAG
>DVLC01000044.1 GCA_018715685.1 Candidatus Cryptobacteroides merdipullorum | reverse complement strand
ACGCGGCTGTTGTCCTTCATCTCCACGCGTATCGAAATGTCCACGAGATCGCCCTTGTAAGGCACTCCGTAGGCTATCATCTCGGCGAAAGAGCCTCCGCGTATCTCTCCGACGCGCGCCGTGCGGCCCTTGGTGGCCTTGAGCTTGACTTCCTCGTTCCCGTCCCAGAGAGCGATGCCGCCGAGTCCGACCGTCCTTCCTACCAGATACTCATCGCATCCGGCACCCTCTTCAGCCTGCTGGGCTTCGGTGGGGTACCACAGGTATTTTTCCAGCTCCATCTGCTTTCCGCTCTTGGAATAGACATCGATCGCGCCGCTGTCGTTGAAGTAGATGCGCAGGGCGCAGTGCGAGTTCTCGACTGCCGGGCCGTGGTGTCCGACGAAGGTGTACTGCACCGCCTGTTCCGAGATTATTTCCTTTATCTGAAGACTGTCCGAACGCCAGAAGAGGCTGGTCGCCGTCTGCGCCGCGCTACTGGCGCCGAAGAAGAGCGTTGCTGCGGCGGAAGCCGCGATGAGGATTGAGTGTTTCATTGTGGTTGCAAATCTATATCCAAGCAAAGTTACTAAAAAATGCTTATCTTTACTGAAAATCGGAACCAATTTAATCCGCTTATGCATAAAATCTCCATGTTTGCCGCCGCCGCGCCATGCAACCCGGTT
The DNA here is from genome assembly GCA_018715685.1 of Candidatus Cryptobacteroides merdipullorum. GTDB lineage: Bacteria > Bacteroidota > Bacteroidia > Bacteroidales > UBA932 > Cryptobacteroides > Cryptobacteroides merdipullorum. Next base: position 19,118 of record DVLC01000044.1, on the reverse strand, counting down.
GCGAATTTTGCCGCCGCTTCTCCTGAGAAGCTATAAACGGCTTCTGAATCTGCGGGATATTTCTTACTTTCGTGACCGGGCATTGAAAAGCCCTGAAAACATGAACCGTTTTATGAAGATCATTTCAATTTGCGCCGCGTTTCTCGCGGCCTTGCAGCTGGCGTCCGCCCAGCCGCAGATCCGGAGCCAGTGGGAGGGCGCCAGGGTGGCGTTCCTCGGAGATTCGATCACCGACGCGCGCCAGATAGGCACGACCAACGATGTCTACTGGAACAACCTCAGGGACATTCTGGGCATAGAGGCGTATGTCTACGGCATCAGCGGCCACCAGATGAACCAGATAGTCGGCCAGGCCGAGAAGCTGGAGGCCGAGCACGGGCAGGAAGTGGACGCGATAATTGTCTTCATAGGCACCAACGACTTCAACAGCAGCATTCCGCTCGGCGAGTGGTACAGCTACGACTATGAGGTCGTCGAAGTCGACGGCCCGACCGACGTGCTGCGGCGCCACCGAGAGCCTGTATATGACGGCTCGACCTTCAGAGGCAGGGCCAACATCACGATGCGCTGGCTCAAGAGCCACTATCCCGACAAGCAGATCATCTTCCTGACTCCGCTGCACAGAGGATACGCGAAATTCAGCGAGGGTAACATACAGCCGCCCGAAGCGTATGCGAACGCCTGCGGCTTCTTCATAGACGACTATGTGCAGGCGGTGAAGGAGCTCGGCAACGTCTGGGCTGTCCCCGTGATAGATCTCAACAGCATAAGCGGACTCTACCCGGTGGCCGACGAGCAGGCCCCCTATTTCCGCAACAGGGACACCGACCGCCTCCATCCGAACACTCCGGGCCATCTGCGCATGGCCTGGGCGCTCGCGTATCAGCTTCTCGGATATCCTTCCGGCTTCGATGAACTCAAATAACCATTAACCGCATATCAATGAAAAAGTTAATTTTCCTTATCCTGGCTTTTGCCGGCGTTACCGCCCAGGCGAAAGTCTACAATGTACGTGATTTCGGAGCGGCCGGAGACGGCGTCCAGATCGACTCCCCGGCAGTCAACGAGGCCATCGACGCGGCATTCACCGACGGAGGCGGCGTCGTGTATTTCCCTGACGGGGTCTACAGCTGCTATTCCATACGCCTCAAGGACGACATCACCCTGAGGCTGGCCGACGGCGCCGTGATCAAGGCCGCCGCCCCCACCGCGGAGCAGGGCTATGATCTTCCCGAGCCGAACGAGTGGGACGCATATCAGGATTTCGGCCACAGCCACTGGAAGAATTCCCTGATCTGGGGCATGGAACTCGAGAACATCACGATAGAGGGACGCGGCCTGATCGACGGCACCGGAGTGCTGTCCAGGGGCGTGCCGCGCAAGGGCTCTTTCGCCGAGGCCAACAAGGCTATCGCGCTGAAGAACTGCCGGAACGTGAAGATAAAGGACATTCGCATGCTCCAGTGCGGGCATTTCGCGATGCTGCTCACGGGCGTGGACTGGCTTGAGATAGACGGAGTGCTCGTGGACACCAACCGCGACGCCCTCGACATAGACTGCTGCGCGAACGTGAAGATAACGGACTGCGTGGTGAACACGCTCAACGACGACGCGATAGTGCTCAAGAGTTCCTACGGCCTCGGCTGGGCGAAGCCTACCGAGAACGTGCTGATCAAGAACTGTCTCGTGAGCGGATATGACCCGGGCACCGTGATGGACGGAAGCTTCGGCACCAGCATCACCGCGGCTCCCGACCGCGACGGCCCCACCGGGCGTATCAAGTTCGGAACCGAGAGCAACGGAGGCTTCAAGAACATCGTCATCAGGAACTGTGAGTTCAAGCGCTGCCGCGGCCTCGCCTTCGAGACAGTCGACGGAGGTCTGATAGAGAACATCAGCGTCAAGGGCATAGTCATGGACGATATCTGGAATTCTCCGATCTATATACGCGTCGGCGACCGCATGAGAGGTCCCGAGGGGCTTCCCGCTTCAGCCGCGCGCAACATCGAGATTTCCGACGTGCGCGTCACGAACTGCGACAGCCGCTATGCGCTGCTGATTGTCGGGCTTCCTGACAGTCCGGTCGAGAACGTTAGCCTCAAGAATATAAGCATACAGTACAAGGGCGGTCTCACCAAGGACGACGTGCGTGAGCAGCGCGGTTCGAATTCTTTCTTCTTCGGACGCAACAACGGATATCCCGAGCCTTCCGCACACGGAATCCAGCCGGCCTGGGGGCTGTCGATGCAGCATGCCCGCAACATCAGTTTCAAGAATGTCGAGATGGAGCTGATGCAGCCGGACGAGAGGGAGAAGATTTATCTGAAGGATGTAGAGAACTTTAGCTGGGAATAGGCGCAGATGAGGCAGTTTGATGTCAGCGGAATGACCTGCTCGGCCTGCGTGGCGCATGTCGAGAAGGCGGTATCCAAAGTCGAGGGGGTGAAGTCCTGCTCGGTCAGTCTTGTCACCAATTCGATGAATGTCGAAGGGTCGGCGACGGACGAGGCGATAGTCGCTGCGGTAGGCAGGGCCGGGTATCATGCGTCTCCGAAGGGTGCTCCGGCGTCCGCCGGCCAATCCGCGCTGCCGCGCCACAAGCTTCTGGCGCGCAGGCTCGCCGTTTCGCTGATCTTCCTTCTGCCTCTGGTGTATGTCTCCATGGGCGTGATGCTGTGGGACTGGCCGCAGCCGCGCTTCTTCGAGCTCAACTGCGTCGGGAACGGGTTGCTCCAGCTGCTTCTCGCGCTCGTGGTCATAGCCGTCAATTCGGAGTTCTTCATCAGCGGCTTCAAGTCGCTGATGCATGGTTCCCCTAACATGGACACCCTTGTCGCGCTTGGGTCGGGAGCCGCTTTCGCCTACAGTCTCGTCTCGCTGTTTCTGATGAGCGGAGCCGCGGCTGACGGCGGGAACGCAGCCGCGACGGCGTATATGGACAAGCTGTATTTCGACAGCTCGGCGATGATTCTGGTGCTGATTTCGGTCGGGAAGATGCTTGAGGCGCGCTCGATGGGGAAGACCACCGATGCGCTGAAGGCACTTGTGAAACTTTCTCCGAGGACCGCAGTGGTAGTCAGGGACGGGAAGGAGGCCGAAGTGCCGGTGGAGCAGGTCGCGCAGGGCGACATATTCGTGGTGCGACCCGGCTGCAGCATTCCCGTGGATGGAACGGTGCTCGAGGGGAGCAGCGCCGTGAACGAGTCGGCGCTCACAGGCGAGAGCATTCCGGTGGACAAGTCGGAGGGCGACCCGGTTTCGGCCGCGACGATCAATGTCTCCGGCTTCCTGCGCTGCAGGGCCTCCCGTGTGGGCGAGGACACGACCTTCGCTAAGATTATCAGGATGGTCAGTGACGCTTCGGCTACCAAGGCTCCCATAGCGAGGATAGCCGACAAGGTGTCTTCGGTGTTCGTTCCTGCCGTGATACTTATCGCGTTCGTGACCTTTGCCGGCTGGCTGATTGCAGGCGAGACCGTCGGAACCGCTCTCTCCCACGCGGTGGCGGTGCTCGTGGTCAGCTGCCCCTGCGCCCTCGGACTCGCGACTCCGGTGGCGATCGTCACGGGAAGCGGCACCGGCGCGCGCAACGGCATACTGTTCAAGACCGCGACCGCTCTTGAGCAGACGGGGAAGATAAAGACGGTGGTTCTCGACAAGACCGGGACTCTGACTTCCGGAACCCCCGAGGTTACCGAAATACTGCCTCACAAGGGCTTCTCCGCCGACAGGCTGCTGCGTCTCGCGTATTCGCTCGAACTGAAGAGCGGACATCCGCTGGCGAAGGCCGTGGTGGCGAGGGCGTCGGCCGAAGGGCTCAAGGCTCTGGACATCGAGGAGTTCGAAATGTTTCCGGGTGGAGGAATAGCCGGTGTCGTTTCGGGAGGCAAGCTTCTCGCCGCCGGCAATCTCAAGTTCGCGCAGGCGTGGTCGCGGGTGCCTGATGAAGCGCGCCGCAAGGCGGAGGAACTGGCTGATTCTGGCATGATACCGCTGTTTTTCAGCTATGCCGGCCGGTTCATAGGCATGATGGCGGTTGCGGACGTGCTCCGGCCCGACAGCCGGGAGGCGGTTGCCGAACTCAGGGAGATGGGTGTCCGCGTGGTCATGCTGACCGGTGACAACGAACGTACCGCGAAGGCCATAGGAAGCGCCGCCGGTGTGGACGAGGTGGTTTCCGGGCTGCTTCCCGAGGGAAAGGAGAGCAGGATCCGCGAAATGCGCGGAAACGGGCTTGTGGCCATGGTGGGTGACGGCGTCAACGATGCGCCGGCTCTGACTGCGGCCGATGTGGGCATAGCCATCGGTTCCGGACTCGATGCGGCGGTGGACGCCGCCGACGTGGTGCTCATGAAGAGCCGTCTGTCGGACGTGCCTGCTGCCATACGGCTCGGGCGGAAGGTGCTTATCAACATAAAGGAGAACCTCTTCTGGGCTTTCTTCTACAATGTCTGCGGAATCCCGCTGGCATCAGGAGTCCTGCTTTCGCTGACAGGGTTGAGCCTGAGCCCTATGTTCTGCGCGGCCGCGATGGGGCTTTCGAGCTTCTGCGTGGTGTCGAATGCGTTGAGGTTGAATTTCGCGAGAATATATCCGAGGAGGCGCATGACAGACACTTCTGCTGCTGCGGACAGGAAGGCGGCCGATGATGAAATGATTCAAAACACGATGATTATGAAAAAGATACTCAAAATCGAAGGTATGATGTGCGCCAACTGCGAAAGGCATGTTGTCAAGGCGCTCTCGGCCCTGCCCGGAGTAGTGTCCGCCAGCGCGGATCACAGTGCCGGGACGGCGTCAGTCGAACTTGAAGCCGAGGTCCCGGATTCCGATTTCAAAAAGGCAGTCGAGGAGGACGCAGGCTACAAGCTGCTCGGAATCGAGTGAGGCGGCGCGGACTCAGGCCTTGCGGAGGCCATATCTTCCGAGAGGCCGCGCCGGCAGGGTTATCTTATGAGCTCGTCAATCTGCTTTAGCATGCCGTCGAGCATGGCGTTCTGCCTGCGGTCGAGAACCGCGGTGCATATCAGCGCTCCGAGCATTCCGAGTCCGCATCCGAGCAGGAAGCCCTGGAGCAGCTCGTTGTCCATTCCTGCGGAAAAACACTCGATGACCACCCAGATGAACCAGAGCGCCAGGAAGGGATAGGCGGCCTTCTTCCATGCGAGGCCGCGCTTCCTCATCATGGCGATTTCCCTTCCGGCTTTTGCGAGATCCTCTCCCATCATGTCCTCCGGATGTATCCTTCGGGTACTCCAGAGCGAGAAAGCCACCGCGGCCGTGATGAACAGCACCGTAAAGATTGCGAGGGCCAGAGAGAATCCCATGTAGAAGTGCAGAGCCCACAGGCAATAGCCTGCGCCGGCGATGCCGGCAACCGCGAGCACGGCGGTCTGTATTTTCATCCTGTGGACCTTGTCGCACATCGAGCGCCGGATATGCTCCTCGCTGATTATCGTCTGGCGGTCGAGCTTTTCTTTGAGAGACGCCATTTCCTGTCTCATCTGCTCAAGTTCGTTGTAGTTTTCCATTTCTCTTGTCTTTAGTCGTTTGACATTGATTTCAACTGTTCCTTGATCCGGACCAGGCGGACGGAAACGTTCTTGGTGCTGATGCCCACGATCTGTCCTATCTCCTCGTAGCTGAGGTTCTCGAGCCAGAGAAGGACTATGGCCCTGTCGAAGGGTTGCAGACGGCTGATTCTGCGGTGAAGCAGTCCGGTCTGCCGGTTGTCGGCGTCGCTTTCGTCGAACAGGTCGATGTCCATGTTCAGGGGGAGTGTCCCGAACCTTTTCTTCTTTCTCGCCGAGGAGATGCAGGTGTTCAGGCTTACCCTGTAGACCCATGTCCTGATGTCGCTGCGTCCCTCGAAGCTGCCGAAGCCTCTCCACAGGTTGAGCAGAACTTCCTGAACGAGGTCGTCGACCTCCGACTTGTCCTTCGAGAACATGTAGCATACCAGATAGATAGTGCTTTTCTGCTCTCTGACCATCTGCGTGAATTTCTTTTCCGTTTCCATCGCTTTTCCGAATTCTTCACCCTTTTAGACGCGGAACGTCCCTGAAAACTACAGTCTCCCGCAAAAAAAATCCAGGAGCGGACTTTCCCCGCTCCTGTCACGTATGCCGGCGCGTCGTGCCGTCTTATCTGGCTTCCTTGGCCTTCGCGGCCATCTGCGCCTCGTTGTGCTTGATGACCTTGGCGTCTATGTAGAACACTATCTCCTCGGCTATGTTGGTAAGATGGTCCCCCGTACGCTCCAGCTTGCGGAACACGGATCCGAAGCCGATGCACAGCGGGATGGCCTCCTTGTGTGCCGTGGCGTACTCTGTCAGAACGCCTGTGGACGCCCTGTTCAGCCTGTCGAGGATGTCGTCCTTGTCGGCCACGGAAGTAGCCTTTCCGGCGTCCTCCTCGCGCAGAGCCTCCTGCAGCTCCTTGAACATGTCCAGCACAGTCGAGAACATAGTCTTGATCTGCAGCTTCTCCACGAGTTCGGGATCCAGCCTGTCGACGTCGCTGTCGCGGACGAAGCGGGCTATGCCGTCGGCGTAGTCGCCTATGCGCTCGAGATCGGTGTTTATCTTGAGCATCGAGAGCACGTAGCGCAGATCCACGGCCACCGGCGTGTAGAGCGCGATGAAATCCTCCACGTCGCTGTCTATCTTGAGCTCGAATGCGTCGACCCTGCGCTCGCGCACCATTATCTGCTGTGCCGCTCCGCGGTCCATCTCGAGCACGGCATGCTGCGCCTGCTCCATCTGGTTGCAGACGAGCGTCCACATCTGATCCACCTCGCGTCCGAGGTCTTCCAGTTCAGTCTCTATGAATTTTACCATTGCAGTTGTTGTTTTGTCTTGTTGTCGGTGCCGGCTGCCGGATCAACCGAAGCGGCCGGTGATGTAGTTCTGGGTGGCCTCCTTGTGGGGGTTGGTGAAGATGACCTTGGTGTCGTCGTATTCCACCATCTCGCCCATGTAGAAGAAGGCGGTCTTGTCGCTGACGCGCGAGGCCTGCTGCATGTTGTGGGTCACGATGACGATTGTCACTTCCTTGCGCAGCTCGCATATCAGTTCTTCCACCTTTGCGGTGGAGATGGGGTCGAGCGCCGATGCAGGCTCGTCCATGAGCAGCACCGAGGGAGATACCGCCATCGCGCGGGCTATGCACAGACGCTGCTGCTGGCCGCCTGACAACGCGAATGCGGAGTCATTGAGCTTGTCCTTGACTTCCTCCCAGAGAGCGGCTCCCTTGAGAGCCTCCTCGACCCTGTGGGTGATGAATGCCTTGTCTCGTATTCCGTTGACTCTCAAGCCATAGGCTACATTGTCGAAGATGCTTTTCGGGAAAGGGTTCGGACGCTGGAACACCATGCCGACCTCTTTGCGCAGCTCGTCCACCTGCACTCCCGGGCCGTAGATGTTCTTGCCGTCGATCAGTATCTCTCCGTCGAGGCGGGCTCCGGGAATAAGGTCGTTCATGCGGTTGAACAGGCGCAGGAAAGTCGACTTCCCACAGCCCGAAGGACCGATGAACGCGACGACCTTGTTCTGCGGTATCTCCATCGAGATGCCCTTGAGGGCATGGAAACTGCCGTAGTGGAAGTTGACGTCTCTGGCTTCGATTTTTTCCATATCTTATTTCATTTTCAGTCTGTTCTCGAAATATTTGCGAAGCAGGCCGGCGAGCAGGTTGATCACCAGCACGATGATGATAAGCACGAGGGCCGTGCCGTAGGCGATGGGCTGCTGGGCCTCGATGTCGGTGCCGCTGGTGGATATCACGTAGAGGTGATAGGGCAGGGCCATGCACTGGTCGAGTATCGAAGTCGGCAGCTGCGGGAAGAAGTAGGCGGCGCAGGTGAAGAGTATGGGCGCTGTCTCTCCGGAAACCCTTCCGAGCGAGAGAATCAGGCCGGTGATCACGCGCGGCATCGCCATTGGCAGCACGACTTTCCAGATGGTCTGGAGCTTGGTCGCGCCGAGGGCGAGACTGCCCTCGCGTATGCCGTCCGGAATATCCTTGAGCGCCTCCTCGGTGGTGCGTATGACCAGAGGCAGGGAGAGCAGTCCGAGCGTCAGCGAGCCGGCGAGAATGCTGTCGCCGAAGCCCAGGTATTTGACGAACAGCGCCATGCCGAAGAGTCCGAAGACTATCGAGGGGACGCCGCTGAGGTTGTTGGTCATCAGGCGTATGAACTTGACCACCCAGCCTTTGGATGCGTATTCGTTCATGTAGATTCCGCTCATGATGCCGACAGGGAAGGAGACTACCGCGCTGCCGAGCATCAGCAGCAGGGTTCCGACTATCGCCGGGAATATGCCTCCGGCTGTCATTCCGTCCTCCGGAGCCTTGGTCAGGAAGTCCCAGCTGAGCACGCCGGCTCCCTTGACTATGATGAATCCGAGAATCGCGAACAGCACCGCGACTATGAAGATGCTGAGTATGCGGAAGATTGCGAATGCGGCCTTCTGGGACCGGCGCTTGCGGAGACTGTAGCCCGCGGGGTATCTGGGATTGCCTGTCATGTCAATTGTATTTTGCCTTGTTGCGGGCGGAGATGAACTCCACGCACAGGTTGATCAGGAAGGTTATGAAGAAGAGAATCACGCCGAGCAGGAACAGCGACTGATAGTGGGCTCCTCCGGCGGGGGCTTCTCCGAGTTCGGCGGCTATGGTCGCGGGAATGGTGCGCAGCGGCTCCAGTATCGAGTGGGGCATCACTGCGGCGTTTCCCGTGACCATGAGCACGGCCATGGTCTCTCCCACGGCGCGTCCGATTCCGAGCACGACTCCGGACGCTATTCCGGACATCGAGGACGGGATCACGACCTTGTAGATTGTCTGCCACTTGGTGGCTCCGAGCGCCAGACTGGCTTCGCGGAGCGTCCTCGGACAGTTGCGCATCGCGTCCTCCGCCACCGTGACTATGGTGGGCAGGGCCATGATGGCCAGCACCAGGCTTCCGGCGAGGCCGCTCTCACCGACCGGCAGGCCGAACACGCGCTGCAGCATCGGGACGATGACTATGAGGCCGAAGAAGCCGTAGACCACCGAGGGGATACCGTTGAGCAGCTCTATGACTGGCTTCAGGAAATTGCGTATGCGGGGAGATGCCACCTCGGACATGTAGACAGCTATGCTGATGCCGAAGGGCAGGGCGAACAGAATCGCGAACAGGCTGACCCAGAGCGTGCCGAGCAGCAGCGGAAGCATGCCGAAAAGCGGGGCGGGGGTGGCCGTGGGGAACCATTCGCCGCCTCCGAACACTTCTCCGGGGGAGATCGGCTTGTCATTTATGAAGCAGACTTCGGGGTTTTCCGCCGTCATGCTTTCAGGGACGAAGGCTATCATTCCGGGGTCGTCAGCCACGATACCGGAGATCAGCGCGCCGGCGTTTTCGTACTGCGCCCCCAGCTGTTCTTCCGTAAAATATTCGTCTGCGTCTTCAAGTCTGAAGGTGGAGATTGGCATGTCAGACCCTCCAAGTTCCTTCCAGTTGCTCACATCCTCGTCGAACACCGCCTTTATCTGCGCGGCGGTGAGATCCCTGACGGGGTTCTTGCGGTTGACGGCGAGCACATAGCCCTCCTCGATCACCGGTTCGCGGAACAGTCCGGCGCCTTCGGTGAAGAGGAAGCCGATTATCAGCAGTATGACTATGCTGGTCACGAAGCCGCTGGCGGTCAGCAGCCATTTCACCGCCTTTTCGAGAAATCTTTTCATTTTTCTTCGTCTTTTACCGGCACGAAGCCCTGTTCGAGCACGGATTCCTGACCCTCCGGAGAGAGCGCGAAGGAGATGAAGGGGCTGACTTCGGCCTCCTTTCTGGAATCATAATAATAATAGAGCGGCCTGACGATGGGGTAGGAGCCGTCGGATGCCGTCTCCACCGAAGGGTGGGCGTAGTGCCGTCCGCCGTCGTAGGACACGGCGAGAGGCTTGACGTATCTGTTGAGGTAGGCCAGTCCTATGTAGCCTATGGCCCCCTTGGTCTGCCTGACCGACTGTATGATGGCCCCGGTGGCCGGCATCGAGAGCACGCTGCTCATATAGTTCTTGTTGTCGAGCACGCTCTCCTTGAAGAACTCGTAGGTTCCGGAGGAGGTTTCGCGCGAGTAGACCACTATCCTGCAGTCCTCTCCGCCGACTTCCTTCCAGTTGGTGATCTTGCCCCGGAAGATGGCTTCGAGCTGCTCGCGCGTGAGGCTGTCGACCGGGTTCGAGGGGTTCACGACCACCGCGAGAGCGTCGTAGGCGACGATGACCTCGCGTGCGTCGAGCCCGATTTCGGCGAATTTCATCTTCTCGCTGAACTTGATCCGTCGTGAGGCCATCGCGATGTCGGTGGTGTTCTCGGGCAGCGCGGCTATTCCGACGCCGCTGCCGCCTCCGGTCACGATTACTTCGGCTTCCGGATGTTCGTTGAGATAGATTTCGGCGAGTTCCTGTGTGAGAGGGAGAAGGGTGTCGCTGCCCTTCACGCGCTGTGCGCCGGCGTTCGCCTGGAGGCAGAAAGTGAGAAGAATCGAAATTACGAGGGTTTTTCCTGTCATAGCTTCGCGATTGAAGTCCTGATAGCCCGTTTTCGGCTTTCCGCCCGCAAAGGTAGGGTGCGCACCGGGCATTCGCAATATTGCGGTGTCGTTTTAATTAATCGGTAATCATTTGTTAACAATTCTGTAACAGTCTGTGCTCCGGCTGCGGCGCGGGCTTGCGATTTTTGCTAACTTTGCATTCGTGTTCAAGCTTGTAATAATCACCGGACCTGATTTCTTTCCGGAGGAGGCCGGAGCCGCCGCATCTCTGCTCGGTGAGCTGGACTGCCGTATCCATCTGCGCAAGCCGGGTTCGACCGAACTGCAGATGCGCGGGTTGATCGAGGCTCTTCCGGAGGAATTCCGCCCGCGGCTTACGCTTCAGGAGCATCTGCAGCTGGCTACGGAATACGGCGTGGGCGGCGTGCATCCGACCTCCCGTTTCCCCGAGATTCCGCCCTGCTGGCGCGGACTCGTGAGCCGCTCCTGCCATTCGCTGGACGAGGTGGCGGCCTGCCAGGATGCCGACTACCTGTTCCTGAGCCCGATTTTCGACAGTATATCCAAGAGCGGCTATCGCTCCGCCTTCACAGACGCTCAGCTGCGCTCCGCTTCGGAAATCGACGGACATGTCTATGCGCTCGGCGGCGTGCGGCCGGAGAATTTCCCGCTGCTGAAGGAATACGGCTTCGGGGGAGCGGCTCTGCTCGGCCATGTCTGGCGGGATTGCTCGCCGGAGGGGATACGCCGGGTCTCTGAAGAGATAAAAAGTTATATGTGAATATGTTGCAGTTCATTACACACAAGGCCGGAGGCTATGACGAACTCTCCGGAGCCGAAGCGGTGCTGAAGGGCGGCTGCAGATGGGTGCAGCTGCGGATGAAGGATGCCTCCGATGAGGAGTTCATAGCTGTCGGAAGGAAGCTCGCGGAGCTTTGCCGGAGTTTCGGCGCCCGGCTGATTCTCGACGACAGGGTGCATCTGGTCGGAGAGATCGGCGCGGACGGGGTGCATGTGGGGAAGAACGACATGCCTGTGGACGAGGTGCGCAGGCTGCTCGGACCCGGCTTCATCGTGGGCGCCACGGCCAACAGTTTCGATGACATTGCCTCTGCGGCCGCGCGCGGAGCCGACTATATAGGTCTCGGGCCGTTCAGGTTCACGCAGACCAAGCGGAAACTGAGCCCGATTCTCGGACTTGAAGGCTATCGGCAGCTGATGTCGGAGAGCCGTGCCGCCGGAATCCTGCTGCCGGTGGTGGCGATAGGCGGCATAAACTCCGCGGATATTCCTGACATAATGGCGACTGGAGTGCACGGAGTGGCGATCTCCGGAGGCCTGCTGCGGGCGGAGGACACTGTCACCGAGACGCGGAACATCCTGTCCGAGCTGGAGTCTTACGGGGCTTCGGCCTGGTCTGGACTGCCGCGCTGACGAGTTGTTCCGTGGGAGGCTTTTCCCGTGTCTCCCGCCTCACGAGTTGAAGTGGCGTCCGCTGCTGGCGCTCTTGGAAATTTTGATTATTTTTGGACAGCCAAATTCTATCGTATGACAAAGAGACTGACAAAATCCTCGAACAACAGAATGATAGCCGGGGTCTGTGCCGGCGTCGCGAACTATTTCGATGTCGACCCCACGGTGGTCAGGATAGCGTGGGCGTTTCTGGTAGTGCTCTTCGGCTCGGGCCTGCTGCTCTATCTGATCTGCTGGCTGCTGATGCCGTCGGACTATGGGGTCTGACTTCAGCGTGGGAGCGTCTCTAAAAGTTTCCGAAGTATTCCTTGAAGAAGCTCCAGGCTGCGGGAGGGAAGATCTTCACGCAGTTGTTGATCACGAACTCCTCTGACACGTTTTCGTCGATCAGCTCGTTGCGCTCGACGAAGAGACGACCGTTCTCGGTGATGTAGGCCTTCATCAGGTAGTTCTTCTCATTGTATCTGTTTACTCGCACCATGGCGTCGCCGAGGCGGTTCTGTGGGATTTCCATGTCGGTCATCGCGAAGGTTCTGAGCCATTTGTTGTCAGTGACGCTGAAGAATACGATCACGTTGTGCCCGTAGTCCTGGTCGGCGTTGAGGAGCAGGTAGAGGTCACCGTCGTTGTCGACCGTCGTGGCAAGATTCGCCTTGTCGCACATGCTGCGGATCAGGTTGATGTCTATTGAATTGATCATTGGTTATGGGTTTGATGTGATTGAACTGTCTGTGATTGCTCTACAAAGATAGGCTTTTTTGGGAGGATTCCAAGGATTGGGCGGCTGCGTCTGACATATTGCGAAAGTCCGATGGGATTTAACAGAAAATTCACAGGCGCACATTCCATAATCCCGGATTTTATATTTATCTTTAACAGATAGTTCATGTCGCGGCAGTCCGCATTGCGAATGCCGCGACATAAGAAGATGACCACGCCAAATTTAACCGGAAAAATGTCAAATTACGATGTGTTCATAAGCTATTCGCGTCGAGACCGCGCCATAGTTGATGAAATCTGCGGTCTGCTGGATGCGGAATCCATATCATATTGGGTGGACAGGAAACGTACGCATCCGGGCGGCATGTTCATGGAGGACATAGTTAATGCGATAAAGAATTCCAGAATCACCTTGTTCGTCTCGTCTTCCGATTCCAACAAGTCGGTCTATATAGCCAAGGAGATAGCGATAGCATTCAATGAGGGAAAATACATCATTCCGTACAAGGTGGACATGTCGCCTTTCAACGAGAGGCTGGAGTTCGTGCTCTGCGACCTCAACTGGGTTGAGGCGGTGCCGTATTCCACGCAGAAGGCCGTGAGCCTGGTCGCTGACATAAAGGCGTTGCTGCACGGGGAGCGGGCGAAGGAGATGGAGGTGCAGACGGAGAAAAGAGAATATATAGATGTCCTGAAATGGAACGAGCCGCGGAGCGGGATTCTGAAATTCTTCAAGCGGGTATTCGAAGACAAATCTTAAACATATCTTACCATGCCAAAAATTGAAATTGAAAAATCTATTGTGAGCAGGGCCGTCCAAGGCGACAAAGAGGCCATGAAAGCCATGTTCATGCCGTTTCTTCAGGAGGATGATGCCATAGTTTCCGTGGAATACCTCGGAAAGTACGGCATTTTCTTCACGACGAAGAGTTTCGTTTGCGTGACGGACAAGAAGGTCGCCTCCATGGAGTACGGACCTTTCGGGAAGATAATCTATTCTGACGCGTTCATCGAGGAAGTCAACAGCGGCGTGATATATCAGCCGTCAGTCTTCTCCCTGTATTTTGTCGGCATCCTGCTGTGTCTGACCATTGTAGGCATTCTTCTGCTCAATTCCTGGGTGCATTTGTATTACAGGCTCAACAAGTCCGGCATCCTGTGGAACGTGAGGGAGGGCGTGAGCATATATGCCTTCGCCAACAGATCGAAGATCAATCTTGTGAATGAAGTCTGGAGGCAGGCGGCTTTCGTGCGCAACAAGAGAAAGCAGTTCATGAGATAGCGGCCATGATAAGACCATCGGAATTCATTCACCCCGAGGATGCTGCGGCCCTGCGGCAGCTGGAGAGCATTCCCGGGTTCCCTGCGCTGGTCAAGAAATTCTATGCGCTGGGACTGGAGCAGTACATGTACGGAGTCAACATGGCTTCCGCAATCAGGCTTTCTCCCACCCAGCTCCCCGACATCTACTGGCATCTGCCGCCGATATGCGAGAAGCTGGGCATAGCTGAACCGGAATTTTATCTGCAGATGGATCCCGCTCCCAACGCGTGGACATCCGGAGATACGAGGATATTCGTAACTGTCACTTCCGGACTGATGGAGATGATGGACGCGGACGAACTTGACGCGGTCATCGCCCATGAATGCGGTCACATACTGTGTCACCATGTGCTGTATCACAGTGTCGCGGACTATATTGTCAGAGGGATAGACGCCCTCGGAATCCTCGGGTCGCTCGCCACCCCGGTCAAGTGGGCGTTGCTCTACTGGTCGCGGAAAAGCGAACTGTCCTGCGACAGGTGCGCCGGCCTCATGACTTCTCCCCAGACAGTCTCGGAGTTTCTCGCGAGGTTCGCCGGAGGTCCGAAGTCGATAACCGAGAAGATCAATATGGAGGAATGGGCGCGGCAGGCTGAGGAGTATGAGAAAATCAGGACCGGGGGAGCATGGAACAGGACGCTTCAGGTGTCGGCTACGCTCGGACTTGACCACCCGTTCAACGCCGTGAGAGTCCGGGAGATCCTGAAATGGGGCGGGAGCGACCAGTATGAGAACCTCGTCCGGAACCTCAGGCTTGCCGAATCGGGCAGGACGTGCCCGCATTGCGGAAAGGCGGTGTCGGATTCGTGGACATTTTGCAAGTATTGTGGAACAAGATTATAATTTATCGCTTATGTTTTTTGACAAAAACGGAATTCTGGATATAGACGGAATGCTTGAGGAGAACGAGTCGTTCCGTAAGGTTATGGAGGACGGAATCGTGACAGAAGATGAGATCAAGTCACTTTCCGACAATGTGGTCTCCGTTCTTCACGACATTGAAGCCCGGTTCTCGGACGAACAGCAGGCAGAGGTCAGGTCCTTGATGGTGGAGGCCTGCGCCCTGTTCGCTGCATGGCATTATCATTCTGTCCAATCTTTAAATAACGAGTAGTCATGTCTACATTCAGTACAAAGAAGATACTTTACGGCTCCACTTCGCTTATTCCCGAAATTGCCGTGCAGATCAAGGACGCGTTTGTCCGTGACGGATATGAAGTCAGGTATGAGGCTCTGAGCAGCGGCGGCTATGACATTTCGATAACCAAGGGCGGGTTCTTCAAGACCGTGCTCGGCATGAAGACGGCGCTCAAAGTGTCATTGCTCCCGGGCGACGGAGATATCATGTTCGAAGCCGGGATAGGAATCTGGGGCCAGCAGGTGATTCCTCTTGTCATATCCATGTTCTTCTTCTGGCCGGTGCTGCTGACCCAGAGCTGGGGTCTTGCGCAGCAGGCCAAACTTGATGACAAGGCTCTGGAGATAGCCGAAAGGGTCGTGTATGCCAAAGGCGCTTCTTCCTGCGGCGCCACGGCCGTTTCCGCCGATCCTGTGCCCAGCGTTTCTGACGGCGTCAGATTCTGCACATCCTGCGGAACAAGAAATCCTGCCGGAGCGAAATTCTGCTGCGGCTGCGGGAAGGAGTTGGGGTGAATGAGTGAAGCATGAAATATTCAGTTTTCATCAGCTATCGCAGAGACGGCGCGTTCGATACGGCGTGTCTGATAGCGGAGAAGTTGAGAAACCGCGGATATAGGGTTTTCCTTGACGTTGAATCGCTTCGGTCCGGCAAATTCAATGAGCAGCTGTATTCCGTCATAGAGCAGTGTGACGACTTTGTCCTTGTGCTGCCTGCGGGCGGGCTTGACCGATGCGAGAATCAGGATGACTGGCTGCGAATGGAGAGCATGTGTGCGATGCGGCATGGAAAGAATATCATTCCCGTGATGCTCAAGGGTTTCGTATGGCCTTCGACTTTGCCTGAAGGAATGGAGGGTCTGGACAATTATCAGGGAATTGCCGCGGGGGACATAAGTTACTTCGACGCTTCAGTCGAAAGACTGGTTTCGTATCTCAAGAGTCGTCCGGCTTTGTTTTCGCGGAGGATCGTCCGTTATTCGGCAATCGGTGCAGCGGCGCTGTGCATTGCGGCGACGGGCTTTTTTGTCTTCGGCTCGGGCAATTCTCTTCATGAATGCAGGGAGCAGGTCGCCGGCATGGTTTCGAAACTTTCGATGGTCAATGTTCTCATTGACGAGGCGAACAGCATCGCTGAAAGCTGGGTAGAGTTCTATGATAAGTATGACGATGCGTCTTCTGTATACGCGAAGAAGGAGCTCGTGGAGAGCATGGGCCGGACTCTTGATTTCTATGCCGGTGAAATCGAGGATTTCGGAAACACCGATACGCTGCATCTTGACGAGAGACAGAAAAAGGCGCTGAGAAGAAGCGGTCTTGATCCGGCGGCTGTGGAGATTTTCCATAATTCGCTTTTTCCGACTTTCGTCGCTGACCTGGAAGACCACATAGCGATTTTGCGCGCTTATCTTGGGCATGCCGAGATTTCGGAAGTTTCCGTCTCTACTGCAAGGATAAACGCCGAGATTTTCGCCCTGTCGGCCAACAGCCTATATTATGCTTTCATGTCGGAAACGTCAGATTTGCAGGCAAAGGCCATGGAACCGTATCTGGAAGTGTCCGCTTCATGGACGAATCTCCCGTCCGAAACAGGGCCCGGAGCTTCGAAGGAAGAATATGAACGGCTCCAGGCATTGGAATGGAACAAGATTTCAGGGTTGATGGCCGATGTCGGCTATATGACGACCTCGCAGGTGAGGGATCTTGAGATAGCCGAGAGCAGAGCAGAGGAACTTGCCGAGGATGTCAAGGCCCTGAAGATACAGGAGGAGGTCATAGAACATGTCGACCGGATAATCAGTAAGACAGATGAATTGTCATCACGCCAGAAAGAGTTGCAGGAAGCCGCTGACAAAATCGATGAGATGGTGCGGAGCACAATTGAAAAGTGCCGTCTGAATCCGGATGACGATCAATATTACATGTGGGGGAAAATCATTCGTCTCGGTTCGCTGATGTCTCTGACGCAGGCCAGCAGGGAAAACGCTGCGCAGGAGAGGGAGGCCGACAGACAGGAGGCGGAAAAGCTCGGATTTGATACTTCCGGATGGTTTGAACCGGTGTACAGGTATTCTCCGGATGATATTCTGGATGAGCTGTTGTCAGTGCTTGATGAGTATGCTGGCTATTTCCCTGAGACGCTTTCCTATGTCCCACAGGCTAAATTGTATTTTTCAGCCGTCTGCTCGGGAGAGATGCGACCCGGCGGCATGATAGTCATTGCCACCAAGGACAATCTTCCACATCCCGTGCTGAAGATTGGTGACATCATTCTTGCCCGGAACGGACAGGCGGTCAATACGGCGGAAGAGTTTTCCGCCGCGAAGAATACCGGCTCGGACGAGATGGTTTATCTGCGCACAGATGGGGATGTTTTGCGGAAATATTCGGAATCCGTCCCTGAAAATGAAGTTCTTGTAGGTCTGTTGCCATTGACTGAATAGTATGAAGAATAGATTGTCTATAGTTGTTCTGTCGTCAGTATTACTGTTCGGCATGTCACATTCTCTCTCCGCGCAGGTGGTGCAACGCGGCCTGATGCTTGAGTACAACGAGGAGCTGGCGAAGTCGCCGCTTGGCGGGGTGGAGGTCGTGGTGCGCGGCGCACCGAGCTCGGTGTCGGACGCGTCGGGCGGGTTCGAGCTGGAGTTCCTGACGCAGAGCGGCGGGGAGCGCGTCAGCGTGACGCGCATCGAGAAGCCTGGCTACGAGGTATTCAACAAGGAGGCTCTGGAGCAGTGGAACATCAACCCGGAGGAGCCGTTCAGGATAGTGATGTGCGAGAGCGGGCGCTTCAAGCGAATAAGGGACAACTACAGCCGGGTGTCGTCGGAGAGCTACGCGAGACAGCAGGCGTCGGAGGAGTCGCGACTGCGTGAATTGCTGGAGGACGGGGCTCTGAAGGAGGAAGAGTACCGCAAGGAGCTGTACGAACTGAAGGTGGAGTACCAGACGAAGCTGGACGACATTGAGAGCTATGTGGACAGGTTCGCGCGCATAGACTTGAGCGAGCTGGACGAAGTGGAGCGTGAGATAATCAAACTTGTGCAGGCCGGTGACATGGAGGGAGCGATAGCGAGGTACGAGGCGCAGGATCTGGTGGGGAAGTACCGGGCGGAGACGGAGGATATCCGGGAGATCGAGATGGCGAGGGAAAGCCTTGACGAAATGGAGCAGGCCAAGAGAGAAGGGCGTGACAGCCTCTTTGCTGCGGTCCGGAGACAGTTCGAGACCTATGTACTCGCAGGAGGGGAGGAGAACTATGAGAAGGCCGGGAATCTGTTGCGGGAGGTGGCGTTGGCGGATACGACGAATCTGGAGGCGGTGTGGGAATATGCGGCGTTTGCACAAGCCCAACATGATTATGATTCCGCAGAGAAGTTCTATCTCATTTGTCTGAATAATATAATATTTAAGGATAACGGACTTTATTATCCGATATTCGCGCTCGTTGAAAATAATCTTGGAACTTTATATAGTTCGCTCGGACGATATTCGGAAGCCGAGAGATATTTGTTATCATCTCTTGTAAAAAATTATGTATTATATTCAGAACAAGGTGATTATGTTGTATACGATGCGAGTATTGCCTTGGCTTTGGCTTTGGCTAATATTGGTACGCTATATAACAAGATGAATAAGTATTCAGAAGCCGAAACCTATTTGTTGGAAGCTATAGACATTTATTATATTTTATACCAACGGAATTCAAATGAATATCTTCTTGATTTAATAAGGACGCTTTGCAATTTAAGTTCTGTATATTTGGCGATGGACAATTACGATAAATCTATGTCATGCCTTAAGCAAGCAGAACATTTATCGGAATCAATTGAGGACAACTGTAATATTTCTTTCCTTGAAGAGAAAGCATATGTTCAATATCATCTTGCCAGCCTATATCTGAATCTGGAACAACAAGATGAT
>DVLC01000043.1 GCA_018715685.1 Candidatus Cryptobacteroides merdipullorum | reverse complement strand
AGGCATCTGAATTTCTTTTTCATGATAAAGACAATTAGTGAGTTATTTTTGAATTATTCCAAATTATGTATGCAAAGTTAGGAAATATTTTCACTCCTGCAAGCGCCTCTTCCGATAATTTTGCCTATCTTTATCCAAACACAAAAATCTTTATGAAAAAGTCGCCAATAACCACACTCTGCGCTGCAGGCGCGCTGGTACTCTCCGCATGCAGCCCTTCGGCTGAACAAAACAGCCTTCCAGCCCCGCATCTCGAGAAAAGAGGAAATGTCACGCAGCTGATAGTAGAAGGCAAGCCATACCTGGCACTGGCCTGCGAACTCGGCAACTCCTCGTCGTCAAGTCTGGAATATATGGAGCCGTACTGGCCCCAGCTCAAGGAAGCTGGAGTCAACACCGTGCTCGCAGTAGTCAGCTGGGAGCAGGTGGAGCCTGCCGAGGGTAGCTTTGACTTCAGCGTGCTCGACGGCCTGATCTCGGAAGCACGCGCACATGACCTGAAGCTCTCGATACTCTGGTTCGGCAGCTGGAAGAACGGAATGAGCAGCTACCATCCGATATGGGTGAAGGAGAATCCCGACAAGTTCCCTCTCGCACAGACCAGGGACGGCGACAGGCTGCCCATCCTGAGCACCCTCGGCACCGCCACACGCGACGCTGACGCAAAGGCGTTCGCGGCCATGATGAAACACATACGCGAAGTCGACTCCCAGGAGCAGACCGTGGTGATGATCCAGGTGGAGAACGAGGTCGGACTCCACGGCTACACGAGAGACTACTGCCCCGAGGCGAATGCGGCCATTGCAGGGCAGGTGCCTTCGCAGCTCATGGAATATCTCCAGGCGAACCGCGAAAGCCTGCTGCCCGAGACCCTCGAAGCCTGGAAGAACGGCGGATTCCGCACAGCGGGCACCTGGGAGGAAGTCTTCGGCAAAGGCGACCGCACTGACGAGATATTCATGGCATGGAACTATGCATCATATATGAATGCGGTGGCGGCCGCCGGAAAGGCCGAATATGACATACCCATGTTCGTGAACGCATGGATTGTCCAGCCGGAGGACACCCGCCCCGGAAACTATCCTTCAGGCGGACCCCAGGCCCAGAACCACGATGTCTGGAGAGCAGCCGCCCCCGACATCGACATTCTCTGCCCCGACATCTACCTTCCCGAGTTCCCTGACATTCTCAGGCTGTATTCACGCGCCGGCAATCCCGTGTTCATCCCCGAATCACGCGCCGGCCAGAACGGAGCCGCGAATGCCGCGTTCGCCATCGGAGAGATGGGGGCGATAGGATACTCGCCGTTCGGCTTCGAGAACGGAGCGCTCTCCGAGGCCAACAAGACCTTCAATTCATTCTACCGCAAGGCCGGAGCCGCCGCTGACATCATACTCGAAGCCCAGGCTTCCGGCAACATCCGCGCCGCATGGGTGAAAGGTTCCGACCCCGCCGTCTACAAGCAGACTCTCGAACTCGGCGACTATAAGATAGGAGTGGAGCTCGTGTCCAGCGGCATGCGCAACGGAGGCGCACCCCAGCTGACGGGAGGCACATATTCACCCGATGCGAGCGGCTACGCGATCGCGATACGCGAGTCCGACGACTCGTTCCTCTTCCTTGGCTCCAATGTGCGCATCACCTTCCTCCCGGCCGACGGACAGGGAACCATAGGGCTCGCGAAAGTGACCGAAGGAGACTTCAGGAACGGAGAATGGGTCGAGGGACGCTGGCTCAACGGCGACCAGATACAGCTCCGCTACGATGTGCTCTATGCCGTCGATGAAGGCTATTCAGGACAAGGTCTCAATTTCGGCACTCCGGAACCCGGATTCATAAAAGTGCAACTCTACAAATATTGATCG
Source organism: Candidatus Cryptobacteroides merdipullorum (assembly GCA_018715685.1). GTDB lineage: Bacteria > Bacteroidota > Bacteroidia > Bacteroidales > UBA932 > Cryptobacteroides > Cryptobacteroides merdipullorum. The sequence goes on along the minus strand of DVLC01000043.1, from coordinate 24,557 downwards.
CATGAAGATTCTCGCAACCATTGCGGCCCTGGGCGCCGGAGCGGCACTGCTCTCCGCTCAGCCCGCTGACAACTACAACGCCCAGCTTCCCGGAAGGACGACCGACGTCCAGGTCACCGAACCCGGATTCAAGATATTCCAGTTCCCGAAGAACATGATCCCCCGCATTGACGGGGACTTCTCCGACTGGGACATCGTTCCCGACAGCTATGCCGTAGGAATAGACGAAATGTGGGACGACAGCGGAAAGAACAAGAGCGTGGACAAGTCGACCCTCGACATAAAGGTCAAGGTAGGCTGGGTGGACGGCCTCAACTGCCTGTACTTCTACTATGAGGCGTACGACGACTACTGGGACTTCGACCAGCTCGCCCTGAGGAACGACACTTTCGAGATAGTCGTCGACGGAGACCTGTCGGGAGGGCCGCACATTGACGAATTCAGGCTCAATTCCGAGGCTCTCAGCAGGTTCGACGCCTTCTTCGAACTGCAGAACGTACACGCCCAGAACTACCACATCATGACGCCCCCGACGCCGGGCAAGGACTGGACCATGGTATGGGGCACGCAGCAGTGGCTCAAGGAGCTGCCCTACGCCAACTATGCCTACTCCTACGACTTCAAGCACGGCGAATCCGGCACCCTGAAGTTCGAGTTCTTCATCACTCCCTTCGACTACGCCAGCCCCGAGGGTCCGCAATACTCCAAGGAGTCCAGGCTCTACGAAGGCAAGAAGATAGGGCTCTGCTGGGCGGTGATCGACTACGACGGAGGCCCGGGGAACGACGGATTCTGGAACCTCTCGAAACATCACAGGATGTTCGGCAACGCCTCGATGCAGCGTCTGTTCACGCTGATGCCCCTCGAGGAAAGATTCAGGGAACCTGTCGAAGCCGACTGGGACCACTTCGTGATCGACAACAGCCGCACTGTAGCCTTCAGGGACCGCAGCTACGGCAACATCACCTCATGGAAATGGGATTTCGGCGACGGCACCACCTCTACCGAACAGAACCCCGTGCATGAGTACGCCAAGGACAACACTCACTATGTAGTCACTCTCTATGTATCCGGCCCCGAAGGCGAAGACCTCTGCTGCAAAGTCTGGGATGTCACCGTCTACGACCGCCGCAACCCCATAGGCGACTACGAATAACCCCTCTGCCCTGACGGCCCCGGAAGGAAGCCCTTTCCGCCATGGCGTCATTGCACCGTAGCCTTCCAGCCATGGCACCACAGACGGCGGGCGGATGCATGCGAAACAGACCATCCCACGCCATCGACCTGACCGAAGCCTTTCAGTCATGGCACCGACGACGGCGGGCGGATGCATCTGAAGCAGACCATCCCACACCATCGACTTGACCGAAGCCTTTCAGTCATGGCACCACAGACGGCGGGCGGATGCATGCGAGGCAGACTGTTCCCAATTCCATCGTCTGCCGAGCGTGCACCCGCCCGCCGTCGTCCACACCAAGCCAAAAGCCAAAGCAACAAGAAAGGCGCTCAATCGAGCGCCTTTCCAGCTTCATCACAGATTTCATACTGCAGAATGCTGTGGTCAGTCATCTCCTCGACCCTCAGCCTGCACTTGTACTTTCGTTTCCACTTGCGGACGTAAGAACACAGCCCCCTCGTAAGATAAGCCCCGAGAATGGGACTGAGCCGAAGAACGAACGACTTCACGCCCCTCTCGGCATGGAAGGCCAGCTTACGCTCCACTTCCTCGTCAATTATCACCGTGGAGGCTATCTTTCCGCTTCCGTGGCACAGCGGACACTTCTCCGTGGTGTTGATTTCCGTTATCGGACGAATGCGCTGACGAGTTATCTGCATAAGTCCGAACTTCGTGAGCGGCAGCACATTGTGCTTCGCCCTGTCATTTTCGAGCAGCTCCTTCATATAGCTGAACAGCTCGTTGCGGTGCTCGACCTTGTCCATGTCGATGAAATCGACGATGATGATGCCGCCCATATCCCTGAGCCTGAGCTGACGGGCGATCTCCTCGGCGGCGATCTTGTTGACCTCGAAAGTGTTCTCCTCCTGGTCAGTGGTCTTGGCCCTGATGCCGCTATTCACGTCGATCACATTGAGAGCCTCCGTGGGTTCTATGACCAGATAGGCCCCCTGCTTCATGGGAACCACCTTGCCGAAAGAGCTCTTGATCTGCCTCGTAACCTCGAAATGGTCGAAGATAGGCTCCTTGGAATCATAGAGCTTCACTATCTTCTCCTGTTCCGGAGAAATGAGCGAAATGTACTTCCTGACCTCGTCATACACCCGCGTGTCATTGACGTAGATGTTGGAGAACGAGTCGTTGAGGAGATCACGCAGCACGGCCGTCGTCTTGTCATATTCGGTAAACAGCAGCTTTATGCCCTTGGACTGGGCGAGCTTCTTCCATGAAGCCTCCCACTTCTCTATCAGCGAACGGAGCTCCGCAACCAGAACCGCGGCGTTCTTGTTCTCCGCCGCAGTGCGGATGATGGCCCCGTAATTCTGGGGAAGGATGCTTCTGACAAGCGTCTCAAGCCGTTTCTTTTCCTCTCGCGAGGCAATCTTCTGGGAAACGCTGACCTTTTCTGCAAAAGGCAGCAGTACAATGTTGCGTCCTGCCAATGAAATCTCCGCAGTCAGCCTTGAGCCTTTGGTGGATATCGGTTCCTTGGTAATCTGCACCATCACCATCTGGCCGAGCTTAAGATGCTCCTCGATTCTTCCCTCCTTCGGAAGGATCGGCCCCAGCTTCATACCCGAGAAAAGCTTTCCGAGCTCACGGTTGGGATTGCTCTCCCTGACGAAGCTGTCGAATGCATTGAAATACATTCCGAGGTCCAGATAGTGGATGAATGCCTCCTTGGTGTCACCGATGTCCACGAAAGCGGCGTTCAGGGCGGGCAGAAGCTTCTTCACTTTTCCAAGATAGACATCCCCCACCGAAAAGCCGTGACTCTTGGTCAACTCCCTGTCAAGTTCGATAAGGCGATGATTCTCCATCAGCGCTATCCGAACTTCAGAGGCGGTCACATCGACCACCAGGTCTTTTTCAGTTTTCGCGGTTTCCATTGAACATCCGATTAAGAAAAAGCCCGCCGGATCCCCCGTCGGACTTTTCTCGACTACTTCTTCTTATGTCTGTTCAGGCGCAAGCGCTTCTTACGCTTGTGCGTAGACATCTTATGTCTTTTATGCTTCTTACCGTTTGGCATATATAATTAGTTAAGATTTAATCTTCCGCAAAGACCTATTCCTGACCCTTGTTCTTCACTGCGTTCACGAAGGACTTGGACGGCTTGAAAGCAGGAATGTCGTGCTCGGGAATCGTCATCGTAGTCTTCTTGGTAATATTGCGGGCCGCCTTCTGAGCGCGATGCTTGATGATGAAGCTGCCGAAACCGCGGAGATAGACCGGATTGCCCTTGATGATTGAAGACTTTACACTCTCCATCGTCGCCTCCACAACAGTCTGAACCGTCACTTTCTCTATACCGGTCGCCTTGGCGACTTCGTTCACTATTTCTGCTTTAGTCATATTATTATATTTTAATTTATTGTGATAACACGCAAAACAGAAGACAAAAGTAAGTTAAATTTTTTATTCTTCAAAATCCCATGTCAGTTTTTGCGATGGCACAGAGATTGACTATATTCACGGCCTGAATTGAAACGCATATAAAACTGACATTTTGGCAGAACTATGAAATTGGACAATGAATTCACAATGCCTTCCGGAGCGGAGGTAAGCATCATCCCGGTTCTTCAGGGCGAAAGCGCCATAAAAATCGATGAATCGGAGCTCCCTGATGTCCTGCCCATACTGGCGCTGCGCAACGCGGTGCTTTTCCCGGGAGCCATATTTCCCATAACAATAGGACGAGACAAGTCCGTCAAGCTGATCCGCGACGCGGAGAAGGACGGTTTCTTCATCGGAGCCGTGCCTCAGGAGGACGTAATGGTCGAAGAACCCCAGGAGGAGGACCTCTACCGCTACGGTTCCGTGTGCAAGATCATAAAGACCCTCGACATGCCGGACGGCACCATCACCGCCATCCTGCAGGCGTTCAAGCGCCTCGAAGTCGACGCGGTCATAGCCTACAACCCCTATATCAACGCGCGCGTGCACTATCTTCCCGACATCCTCAGGGAGGACAACCACAGCACTGACATAAAGGCAATCAGCGAAGCGCTCAAGGACAAGGCCATACAGATTCTCCGCAGTTCCAACATCGGGACACGGGAGACCATAGGCGCGGTCAAGGCCATCGACGATTTCCGTTTTCTGGTGAATTTCATCGCGACCACGATAGAGGTCGAGAATTTCGAGTCGAGGATGCACCTGCTCGAATACGACGACGTCAAGATACGCGGACTGAAACTGCTCTCCGTGCTCGACATGCAGATCGAGCTCATGAAGATCAAGCAGGAGATCAACCAGAAGGTCAAGAGCGAAATCGACCAGCAGCAGAGGGAATATTATCTCAACAACCAGCTGCGCACCATCCAGGAGGAGCTGGGAATGGACGACGCCGAGGAGTTCGACCGCTTCAAGGAGAGGGCCGCCGAGAAGAAATGGCCCAAGGAGGTGGCCGAAATCTTCGAGAAGGAACTCGCCAAGCTCGAGAAATACAACCCTTCGTCCCCCGACTACAGCGTGCAGTACAACTATCTCGACTTCATGCTGCAGCTGCCATGGGAGGAGATGAGCAAGGACAATCTTGACCTCAAGCATGCGCAGAAGGTGCTGGACCACGACCACTACGGACTTGAGACAGTCAAGGAGCGAATCATCGAGTACCTCGCCGTGCTCAAGCTCAAGGGGAACATGAAATCTCCGATTCTGTGCCTCTACGGCCCTCCGGGAGTAGGAAAGACCTCCCTCGGAAAGTCCATAGCCAAGGCGCTCGGCCGCAAGTATGTGCGCATAGCCCTCGGAGGCATGCACGACGAAGCGGAGATCCGCGGCCACAGGAAGACCTATGTCGGCGCCCTTCCTGGACGCATCCTCAACGGCATAGCCCGCGCCGGCACCTCCAACCCCGTGATCGTGCTCGATGAAATCGACAAGCTCAGCTCCGACTTCAAGGGCGATCCGTCCTCAGCCCTGCTGGAGGCCCTTGACCCCGAGCAGAACAAGGCTTTCCACGACAATTATCTCGACATAGACTACGATCTCAGCAACGTGCTTTTCATCACCACCGCCAACAGCATCTCGCCCATACAGCCCGCTCTGCTGGACAGGATGGAGGTGATCAACGTGACCGGATACCTCGCCGAGGAGAAGATGGAAATAGCGAAGAAGTTCCTCGTCCCGAAGCAGACCGAGGAGCACGGACTCCCCAAGGACAGCCTCAGAATAGACAAGACCGCACTTGCCAGGATCATAGATGAATACACCCACGAGTCCGGAGTCCGTGGTCTCGAGAAGCAGATAGCCAAGATCGCCCGAGTGACAGCGAAGAAGATAGCTCTCGGAGAAGACTGGCCGAAGGTCATAAAGAAGGAGCAGCTCAAGGAGTACCTCGGACTGCCCACGGCCTTCCATGACAAGCAGGCCGGCAACGAAGCCCCCGGCGTGGTCACCGGCCTCGCCTGGACCCAGATGGGCGGCGAGATTCTGTTCGTCGAAAGTTCGGTGTCCAACGGAAAGGGTGTCATGACCATGACCGGCAACCTCGGCGACGTGATGAAGGAGTCGGCTACGATAGCCTACCAGTACATCAAGGCCCATCCCGAGATGGCAAGGATGACTTCGGAGGAGTTCGCGGCCAGGGACATCCACATACATGTCCCCGAAGGGGCGACCCCGAAGGACGGCCCTTCCGCCGGAATCACGATGGTAAGCTCGATGATTTCCGCCCTGCGCGGCCAGGCCGTGAAAAAAGGCATAGCCATGACCGGAGAGATGACCCTGCGCGGGAGAGTGCTTCCCGTCGGCGGAATCAAGGAGAAGATCCTCGCCGCCAAGAGAGCAGGTGTCCACACGATCATAATCTCCGAAGACAACCGCAAGGACATCGAGGACATCAAGGAGATTTATGTCAAGGGACTTGACTTCATCTATGTCAAGACCATCGACGACGTGATCGCCGCGATATTCTAGAAAAGCGTCGGGTGGTTCTCCTCAAGGCCGGCCATCACATGCTCCATCAGAGCCTGTCGTATCAGGGCCGAACGCGAAGACACTTTGAACCGCCTGCAATACTCATCGATCGCCGCAAGTTCCTGCTGGTTGAACAGCACCGACTTGCGGTGAATTCTTTTGAGGGAGTCCCTGTGCCTGTCGAGATAGGCCGGGTCGACTCCCGAATATTTTTTATTCTTCCGGGCCATTCTGCACCAATGTGACGTAATGAATAATCTCCTGAAGATTGACCACCTCCAGCCTGCGGCCTATGATTTCGCCATCCTCGAGCACGAAGTACATCTTGGGAGTACCCGTGACCCCGTACATCAGCTGATAGTCGGAATCCATCTCGGGATCCCAGAGATGATATATCTTCACATTCCTGTTCTTCGTCTTCAGCCGTCTGCGGAAACCGCGCCACTCCCTCCGGTCCGCCCCGGTATAGACCGCATAGAAATCCATGGGAAACTTCACGTCGTCAAGTACAGGCGGCAGCAGCTGCGATTCCAGACGGCATTTCGCGCACGAGGTGTCGTAGAAGAACAGCACGGCCTTCCTTCCGGGTACCGGAACCGTCATCTTCGCTCCTCCCGGCTTCCGGAGAGTGACTTCGGCGGCCTTCATCCCGAGCAGGGAGTTTCTGTTGAAGGTCGCGAATATGTCGGCCTCCATGCGCTCGAACTCGCTGCGGGTGCTGACCTTTCCACTGGCTATCCACTCGTCGTAGACATGAATCGCCACGGCCTCCTCGCCCATTATGCGGGCGTGCATATAATGGTTGAATATCTGGAGCGTCACATGCTGCCGCGTCAGCGAATCGTGGCAGGTTTCGATGAGCCTGTCCATCTCCGCGTTCTTCACCTCGATGTCCTCGGGAATCAGAGCAGCGTAGAATTCCGTGAGCAGGCTGTCCAGGCCGGCATACCGCTCCGCCGGATCCTGGGCCGCCGCGACATGCGGAGCCAGCAGCAGAAGCAGGCAGACAAATGTCTCTCTTATTCTCATAATCCCCGATCCGTTGTTTCCGGCAGTCTGACGCCTTCGGGCAGGAAGAGGCTCGTGTCTCCGCGATGGCGGAGCAGATCCCTGACTGCGGATGATGATATGTGGGCGAACTCCTGGGCCGTCGGAATGATTATCGTCTCCACGTCCGGGGCGAGACGCCTGTTGGCGTCGGCTATGGCCCTCTCGTTCTCGAAATCGAGCATGTTCCTGACTCCGCGCACGATATGGCGTATGCCGAGTTCGTGGCACACGTCGACCGTCAGTCCGTCATATTCGATCACCCTGACATTGTCCATCCCGGCCACGGCCTGCCTGACAATCTCCTTCTTCTGCCGGCTGGTGAAGAAGCCGACCTTGTCCTGATTGATTCCGATAGCCACGACGACCTCGTCGAACATGGTCAGAGCACGGACAAGAATATTCAGATGTCCGGCGGTGAACGGGTCGAAAGACCCCGGGAACAATGCTGTCCTGTTCATGATTACAAATGTACATATTTTTGAGTAACTTCGCGCCATGACCGTAAGAATAGAACAAAGCTGGAAAGAGGCCCTGCAGAGTGAATTCGACAAGCCGTATTTCAGCGAGCTGGCGGCGAGGCTCCACGCCGAAAAGGCCGCCGGCAGACTTATCTTTCCTCCGGGAAGCCAGATATTCAGAGCCTTCGACCTCTGCCCTCTCGACAAGGTCAAGGTGGTCATCCTGGGGCAGGACCCGTACCACAGGCCGGGGCAGGCCATGGGACTGTCGTTCTCGGTTCCGGAGGGTGTGACGGCGCCTCCCTCCCTCAAGAACATATTCAAGGAGATTGAAGACGACCTCGGAATCAGCATGTCCGGCCATACGGATCTGAGCGGCTGGGAAGCCCAGGGCGTGCTGCTGCTAAACGCAGTGCTGACCGTCCGTGCGGGAGAGCCCACCTCCCACGGAGGGATCGGGTGGCAGACCTTCACCGATGCCGTAATAAAAACCGTCTCCGACCGCTGCGACGGAGTAGTCTTCCTGCTTTGGGGAAACTACGCCAGGAGCAAGGCGCCGCTCATAGACACTTCCAGACACCACATCCTTGAGGCCGCGCACCCTTCCCCTCTCGCCAGAGGGGCATTCTTCGGATGCCGGCATTTCTCAAAGACGAACGCGATCCTCAGCGCTGAAGGAAAAACCCCCATCGACTGGAGTCTGTAAGGACTATCGTTTCGGCAGGAAGGCGCGGACAATCAGCAGCACCACCATCAGAATGAACACGAGAGTGCTCGCTCCGCCTATCATGTCGCCGTTGCGCACATAGAATGTCTGCCCGGAGTTGAGATTCAATTCACCGGAAAGTACGGCCTCCTCCCACCATGGCGTCAGTGCCAGAATGTCACCCCGCTGGTCGATGAAGCAGGATATGCCAGTGTTTCCGCAGCGCGCGATGTCTCTCCTGAGCTCTATGGCGCGCAGGCAGGAGAATCTCAGGTGCTGCCTGTAGCCGGGAGTATCGCCCCACCACGCATCATTGGTGATCACGGTCAGCGCCTTCGCTCCCTTGCGCACATATTCGGTGCAGTAGTCGCCGTACACGGATTCGTAGCACACCGCACAGCCGATCGGAATGCTGTCACGGAAATTCAGCAGGGATACTTCGTCCTGTCCCACGCAGCGGCCCATGAGGCCGGGAATCCTGAACATATCCGACAGCCAGTCGTCAATCGGAACGAAAATCTTCGGATACGGGGTCAGTTCGGTCCCTACGACGAGCTTGCTCTTGTGGTACATCTCGCACGATCCGGCAGCATCTTCGAGCATCGCGCTGTTGCGCGACACAATCCAGCCGCCGCCATAACGCCTTGCGAGCACGGTCGGAGCCTCGCGGGTGTCATAAATCTCATAGGTGCTTGCACCGAACAGTATCTCGCAGGCCGGATATTTCTGCAGGAAATCAGCGAAACCACGAACCGTCGGGGAATTCCGCAGGTCGTTCACCACAATGTCGGAGGTGAAGGTCTCCGGGGCCAGCAGCAGCGCCGTCCTTGCCGTATCGTCCTGAAGCTCCTCGTCGAAAAGACCGAGCAGCACGGAATTCTGCTCCCGCTGGGACATGGATTCGAACTTGTGGTAAGGATCGAAATTGGGCTGTGCTATCACCACATCCACCGTACCCTCGCTCTTCTCCTCATAATTGTCATAAATGATCTTCGACCATACGAGCGGCCCGGCGAACACGACGAGAATCCCGAAAGCGGCGGAGAAGCGGGCGACATCGTTACACCTGCGCCAGTTCCCGTCGGAGACCGCGGCTATGAGGCCGTAGAATCCGAGATTGGAAAGCCACACCCAGAGAGAGCCGCCCATGACTCCGGTATACTCATACCACTGTACGCTGTGAGTGCTTCCGGCAAAGGCATGGCCGAGCACCAGCCACGGCCAGGATATGTCCACGTCGAAATACGATGCCTCCCAGGCCATCCACATGGCGGCAAGGAAGATATACGGCAGCGGGCCGCTGCGCAGCACCCTGGACGAAAGCCGGAACAGAGTCCAGACTATGCTCATCTGCAACGCGTTGGCGAACACTGCGAATATGCCTCCGCCTACGGTGGCCTCACATACCCAGAAGGTGGTTGCGGCGTTCCAGAGCACGAAAGTCAGCGAGTAGCAGAGCCAGAAACGCCTGATCCTGTACTGTCGGGCCATCGCGTCGGCGCACAGCAGAGGCACGAAGGCGACAAGAGCCGCGGCACCGGCATGCGGCACGAGCCAGGGAATGCTCAGCAGGACCGAACTCAGGACACAGAGCAGCAATATTATAAAAGAAGGCTTCTTCATTTCAGGGAATCCAGACCGCAGTATTTCCTCCATTTTTCCAGAAGAGCGGCCATGTCTTCCGGAAGAGGCGACTCGAACTGAAGCCATTCACCCGTTTTCGGATGGGAGAATCCCAGGGTGGCGGCATGCAGGGCCTGCCTCGGACATATCTCGAAACAATTGGCGATGAACTGCTTGTATTTCGAATATATCGTGCCCTTGCGTATCTCGCTTCCGCCATAGCGGGCGTCGTTGAATATCGGATAGCCGAGACTCGACATGTGCACTCTGATCTGGTGTGTGCGGCCGGTCTCCAGACGGCACTCGATAAAGGTGATGAAGCCGAAGCGCTCAAGCACCCTGTAATGCGTGACGGCATGCTTGCCCTTCTCCGGGTCGTCGGTCACCATGAAACGCAGCCTGTCGTTCGGATCACGGACGATATTGCTGTCGACCGTGCCTTCGTCGTCCTTGACATTGCCCCAGACTATAGCGACATAGCGGCGGTCTATGCTGTGATCGTAGAACTGCTTCGCGAGTTTCAGCTGGGACTCGTCGTTCTTGGCCACAGCGAGCAGTCCGCTGGTGTCCTTGTCTATCCTATGCACAAGTATGCCCATGCGTTCGTCGTCGGCGTCAGGGCCCTGGGATATGCCCAGATGATGGGCCAGGGCGTTGACGAGCGTGCCCTCGAAGTGTCCGTGGCCTGGATGGACGACCATCCCCGCCGACTTGTTGACCACCAGCACGTCGTCATCCTCGTAGACTATGTCAAGAGGTATCTCCTGCGGCAGAATCTCGAGGCCGCGCCTGCGGTAGGGCATCACGAAACGGATCACGTCACCTGGACGCACTATGTAATTCGCCTTGACAGGCACATCGTCTATCCTCACATAGCCTTCCTTCAGCGCCTGCTGTATGTGGCTGCGCGAGGTGTCCTCCAGATGCGTCGACATGTATTTGTCGATTCGCATCGGAGCCTGTCCGGCGTCCACTTCCAGCCGGAAGTGCTCGAACATCTCCTCTCCCATATCAGTCATTCGCAGGCAGCTTGTTTCGGTCGGTGGTGAAATACAACGTGACTTCCGAACCGCGGCGCAGGGAATTGGCGACCAGGGTGTCCCGCATTGTTTCAGGGTCGACGAAAGGTCTGTATGCCGCAGGAGTCTGGGAATACACGAAAGCCCCGACGGTATCGGCATAATCCCTGACCGTGGTGTCGAACACAAGGCGCCCGATATTGAGCGAATTGTCCAATACCGCATCCACGGCCCGCTGATACTGCTGGCCGGTAAGATCCGGGACGAAGGTCTTCTCGTCCGTCGTGCTCAGGCCGAGCACGAGATCAATCGCCGTCCCGCTCGGCACATCCCTGCCAGGAGCGACTTCACGGCCGAAACGCTGCTGCGCGATCACATTGTTGGTCGCAAGGTCCCTGACATAAATCAGTCTGCCGACTCTAAGGCCGTTGCGCTGAAGTTCGGCCTTGGCCTGCCTGAGCGAAGTGCCTACGAGTGACGGCATGGGAACTTGCTTGGGACGCAGAGTGTTGATGCTGAGGCGTATCTTCCTTCCTTCCTTCACATGTTCGCCGGCTCCGGGGTTTTGTTTGTATACGGTCCCGGGCTTGAGTCTTCTGATATACATGGAGTCGCTGACGACCACCTCGACACCCGCCGACGAAGCGACCCTTGCCGCCTCCTGAACCGTCATGCTGGTGAAATCCGGAACGGCGATCTCCTTTCCATGCTGCGTGATCACATTCAGCAGCACGTTGGCGAGGATGACGAAAACCGCGACGAAAACAAGCGCCAGAAGCAGATTCTTCACTATCCAGTTCGAGAAAAATGACTTTATGCTCATCTGTTCTAAAATAATATTCCCTTTATTACAAGCACGATTCCGAAGCACATTATCCCGGCCCCGGCAATCTTGCTCACGACCTTCAGAGTGCTCGCCTTGACATGGAACCAGCGGGATATGACCAGTACCAGAGCTGTCCAGTACAAGAGTTCGCCGCATCCGACCGCGGCGAGCACCGCCCATACCGGAGCGCTGATTCCGCCGGCGACCAGGCCGAGCATGGACAGGAGTCCGAGCATGTACGCCAGAGCAGCCGGATTGGAAAGCGCGGTGCCCGCGGCCTGGAGAGTGCATCCGAAAAGAGTAAGCCCGCCGGATTCGTCAGGCTTGTCGGCGGGCACGTTCTTTCCCTTGAGGAAAATGCCGAATCCTATCAGCAGCATCAGCACGCCACCCACCCCCATGATCACGGCTTCATGTCTGGTGATGAAGTCATCCACGAGCGACAAGGTGAAAAGCCCTACCGTGGCGAACAGGGTATCCGCAACGGCAGAACCCAGGCCTGTCAGTATCCCGGCGCCCCTGCCTCTGCCCAAAGTCTTCTGAAGAACCAGCAGCAGAACCGGCCCCGCCGGCACTGCCGCACAAATCCCTACAAGAAAGGCTCTGAGAACTTCAATACCCATATTCTTGCAAAGATATGGATTCTATGCGAATTAGCGAAAATTATCCGCCCTGACCATCAGACAGGAGAGACTATCTTCCCGGAGGAGGGCCGCCGGGACCGCCCGGGCCGCCGCGGAAACCGCCTCTGCCGCCGCCCATGGTGCCGAAACGCCAGGTCAGCGACACTATGACATAGCGTCCGAGAGTGTTGCTGGTGACCTCGTTATGATAATTGGAGCTGTCGGACACCGTAAGATTCTTTGACTGCCCGAGTATGTCGTAGCCGCGCAGTGCCAGAGTGACCCTGTCGTTGAAAAGCAGTTTCGATATCTCGGCGTTCAGCACATGCTCCGAAGGCTGGGGAGTCGAATATCCCCTGAACCAATTGAAGTCGTAGTCTCCTTCCAGACTCATGCCCGTCGCCGCCCAGTTCCAGGTCAGGCTGGCAGACACCCGGCTGTTCCAGGTAGTCGTATTGTCGTGGGCGGTGGAGATTGAGTACCACGAACGGTTCATCCTCGTCGAAGCGCTGACCGAACCCTCGAAGGCGGTGCCGCTGTATCTTATCCGCAACCGTTCGTTGAGGCTCAATGTCCTCGTAGAGTTCTCCGTAACATGCTCCGCATACCAGTCGGCGTCGGAGAAATTGGCGATGAGCTCGTTCATGAAATCATAGTATCCGCCGTCTTCGGCGTAATAGGTGGACATGTCTATGTTCTCACCCACGAAAGACGCGCTCTTGCGGTAGCTGCCGCCCAGTGAATTGTTGACGGAGAAGCCGCTGTCGCCTATGGGGATGTTCGCGAACGAGTTCAGGTTCACATTGAATGACGAAGGGCCGTTGAACGGCATCGTGAACTGCCCGCCGTTATCTCCGTACCAAACCGTGCTCACGATGGGGTTCTGGACATAGCTGCCGTTGAAGCGCAGGTTGAACGAAGTGAACTTCTCACGGTTCGAATATCGGTAGTCACCCCTCAGGCTGTGGGTGAAATACGGGGTCAGCGAAGGGTTTCCGAAGCTGATGTTCATCGGATCGCTGTTGTCCGGCACAGGGATGAGCTGGGAAGTGGAAGGCTGGCTCGAAGTTCCGCGATAGAACATCCTCATGCTCGCATAGTCGCTGAAATCGGCGAACAGCGACACCTGCGGAGCGAAATTCCAGCGGAAATCATCGTAGGTGACAGGGCTGTAGTCTCCGGTTTCGGAATTGTAGCGGGTCGTGCTGTTGTAGGTTTTTGTCGGCATCGCAGCGAAACCGACCTGCGCCCGCAGTTTCTCGTTCTGGAACAAGGCGTTGACACCTATCTCCTGCCTGTTGCTCTCATTGACTATGTTGTTCGAGTATTCGGGATCGAAGACTCCCGTCACCGCATCGTATGTCGCCTTGTCCGAAGAAGACCTGTTCCAGCGGTAGGAATAGTTGGCCTCGATGTAGAAATGATTGCCGAGAGGCTCGGTAAAGGTCACATCGCCTGTCAGCGAATATGATTTCTGATTGTTCGTGAAAGTCTGGTTCACCAGTTCCTCCTCGGTCACCGCGCCCGCTTCGTCAAAGGATGTAGTCCCGTTGTTGTTGATGCCGTCGAGCTCGTTGTCCGAGATATCGAAATTGAACATCGCGGTCAAAGTGCGCCCGGGGAGACCGAGTCTCTGGCGGAACAGCAGGAAACCTCCGGCGGAGACATTCCTGTTGGAGCCGCTGTTGTCGGTATATGAGTCGCTGAGCCTGTACTCGTTGCCGTCGAGATTGTCCCTGAAGGTGGAGCTTTCGGTAGACTGCGCATACCATCCGCGGCCGAAATTCACCTGAGGCTGGAAGAGAATGGAAGTGTTCTCCGAAAACTCGTGCTCCAGACGGATGCCGAAGCGATGACCTTCGGAATGGGAGCTGCTTGCGCCGTTGCTGTTGGAGATGCGGTTATAGTCGGAAAGGTAGTCGGTTCTCGCGCTGCTCTGCTCCACGACATTGTCGCTGGAATTATACAGATAATTGCCGCCGAGTTCCATTTTGTCGTCGAAAAGATCCCAGGCTCCGTTGATGCCGCCCATATAGGAGGTGGTGATGCCGCCGCCCATGCCGCCGCCGCGCATGTTCATCATCATATTGCCGGAGCGGTTGGTACCTCCCTGGTTGTTCACATTGTTGCCGTTGAGTATGAGGCTGATCTGGGACTTGTCGGTGAAGCGGCCGATGAAGGCGTTGCCCTGGTACCTGAGGTCACTCGGAGTGCCGTCGGTCGAAGGCAGGTCGGCGCCGGCCCCCGCAAGCACATTGCCGAAAAGCCCTTTCATCATGCCAGGCTGGACCGAAAGGTCGATGACCGTCTCCTCCTCGCCGTCGTCGATGCCGGTGAATTCAGCCTGCTCGGACTTTTTCTGGATGATCTTGAGTCTGTTTATCATCTTGGCGGGAATATTCTTGGAGGCCAGCTGCGGATCGTCGAGGAAGAAGGTCTTGCCGTCTATGGTGATCTTGGATATCGTCTCGCCGTTCGCGGTTATGGAACCGTCTTCGGAGACCTCGACTCCGGGAAGTTTCTTGAGCAGATCCTCAAGGACATCGTTGTCGGTAGTGTTGAACGCCGTGGCGTTGTATTCGATCGTATCTTTCTTTATCACCACCGTGTTTCCTACCGCCGAAACCGTCGCGGCGTCAATCTGCTCCGTGTCAGGCCTGAGCTTGACAGTCCCGAGATCCACAGTGGAATCCGTCACCTTCACCTCCGCCGTATATGTCTTGTAACCGAGCAGCTCAGCCTTGAAAGTGTATGTCCCGCGGCGTACGGAAGCCAAAGTGACATTTCCCTTGTCATCGCTGAGAGTATATTTCGCCGGACGCTCCTGACCTTCCCTGGTCAGAGAGACTGTGGCGAAACCGACAGGCTCTTCGGTCTTGGAATCAATCAGCACGGCCTTGACATCAATGCTGTTCTGCGCCTGCGCGACCGCACCGAGCAGGACGGCGAGCAGGGGCAGCATACATCTGAAAAATTTCATCAGCAGTAACTTTAAAGTATTCTTCCAGGATTTTCCGCCACGAACTTCTCCCACGACGACACGGCATCCTTGTCCGACAAGGAGCTGTTCATCTGATAGAAATGGCACAAAGCCAGGGCCAATGCGTCCGTCGCATCCAGAAATTTGCTTGCAATTTTAATACCAAGGATTTTCTGCGCCATCAGGCAGACCTGCTCCTTGGAGGCGGCTCCGTTGCCGCAGACAGCTATCTTCGCCTTTCTGGGCGCATACTCATGGACAAGCGCGCCCCGTTCCATCGCGGCGATCATGGCCGCCCCCTGCGCCCTGCCGAGCTTGAATATGACCTGGGCGTTACGACCGTAGAACGGCGATTCTATCGCAAGAAAAGCGGGACGATGAATGTCGCAGAGCGCTCCGGTCTTCTCGTATATGATCCTGAGTTTTTCGTAAGGAGACTCCACCTTGCGCAGGTCAAGCACCCCCATGTCAACATACTGCGGCTTAAGGGAGGAATCCACACGCACAATCCCGAAACCAAGGATGTTGGTTCCGGGATCTATGCCGAGAATGACCGTTCCCTCCTTAATCAATTCTGTCGAATCCGGTGTAGGGACGGAGAATCTCGGGGATTATGATTCCGTCAGGAGTCTGGTTGTCCTCAAGCAGGGCCGCCACCACGCGGGGAAGCGCGAGTGAGCTGCCGTTGAGAGTGTGGGCCAGCTGCGTCCTGCCGTTCTCGTCACGATACCTCAGATGCAGGCGGTTGGCCTGGTAGGTCTCGAAATTGGACACGGACGAGATTTCAAGCCAACGCTGCTGGGCGGCGGACCAGAGCTCGAAATCGTAGGTGATGGCCGAAGTGAAGCTGAGATCCCCACCGCAGAGACGGAGTATGCGATAACGCAGGCCAAGCTTGTTCACTATGCCTTCCACATGAGCGACCATGTCGTCAAGCGCGGCATAGGAGTCTTCGGGTTTCTCGATTCTCACAATCTCCACCTTGTCGAACTGATGCAGACGGTTGAGACCGCGCACATCCTTGCCGTATGAACCGGCCTCCCTGCGGAAGCAGGGGGTGTAGGCGGTGAGCCTCTGGGGAATTTCGTCAGCCGCGAGTATCTCGTCACGGAAGATGTTCGTCACCGGAACCTCGGCAGTAGGCACCATGTAGAAGTCATCGAGGTTCGCATGGTACATCTGTCCCTCCTTGTCGGGAAGCTGCCCGGTGCCGAAACCGGAGGCGGCGTTCACCATTACAGGAGGCTCGACCTCCTTGTATCCGGCAGCGGTATTGCAGTCGAGGAAGAAGTTTATGAGCGCCCTCTGGAGTTTCGCGCCCTTTCCCTTGTAGACAGGAAAGCCGGCACCGGTGATCTTGACTCCGAGATCGAAGTCGATTATGTCGTATTTCCTTGCAAGCTCCCAATGCGGAAGAGCGTTTTCGGGAAGATGGACTTCAGGGCCTCCCATCTTCACGACCTCGTTGTCTTCAGCGCCTTTTCCGGGCTTCACGAGCGCACAGGGAGTGTTGGGAAGCAGAACGAGCTGGGATTCGAGCTCCTTTGCGGCCGCATCCATCTTCGCGAGCAGCTCCCCTGACTTCCGCTTGAGTTCGGCTGTCTCGGCCTTGGCCTCCTCGGCCTCCGCCTTCCTGCCTTCCTTCATCAGGCCGCCGATCTTCGCCGCTATCTGCTTCTGGCGCGAGAGGAGCTCGTCGCTCTCGGTCTGAAGATTGCGGCGCAGGCTGTCGAGCTCCAGAATCCTGGAGACAATCGCCTGTGCGTCGAAATTCTTGATCTTAAGTTTCCCGACAACGCCCTGGGGGTCATCGCGAAGTGTCTTGAGTGTCAACATATCCTATTGTATAAATATAGAGAGGACCTACACTTTGCTCGAAGTGCAAGTCCTCCTGTCAGACATTCGTCTCCCCTCCGAGCTAATTCTCAAACGGGATTACCGACACGTAAGATTTGTCGTTCCTCTTGCGTGTGAACTTCACAGTACCGTCGATGAGGGCGTAGAGAGTATGGTCCTTGCCCATTCCGACATTCTTGTCGGGGTTGTGGACGGTTCCCCTCTGACGTACGATGATATTTCCGGCCTTAACTGCCTCGCCGCCGAATTTCTTGAGACCGAGTCGTTTACTTTGTGATTCACGACCGTTCTTTGAACTTGATTGACCTTTCTTGTGTGCCATAACTCTTAAGCGATTTCGTTAATTCTGATCTTTGAAAGCTTCTGACGATGGCCGTTGAGCTTCTGGAAGCCCTTGCGGCGGATTTTCTTGAATACAAGCACCTTGTCAGCCTTGACAGCGTCATCGAGAACCGTAGCCTTGACAACGGCTCCATCCACATAGGGAGCTCCGACCTTCACGTCAGCGTCATTTGCGACGAGAAGCACCTTGGTGAACTCCACCTCAGCACCTTTGGCATCGGCAAGCCTGTGCACAAAGATTTCATTTCCAGCTTCAACCTTGAACTGCTGGCCTGCAATTTCAACTATTGCGTACATTAAAAACTTGTTTAAAAGTTCCGGCCGCAAGCGTCCGCCGGCGCGGCGGATCTTGGCAGGCTCGACGGCCATAAAAATTTCGGACTGCGAATTTATACATTATTTCTTTCAACTACAAATATTTTACATTTTTCCGTTTTTTCCGTTTGCACTGTCCCCTGGTGCCGGAGCCTCAGGGGAGGCTTGCCGCCCGCGGCAGTGAGCGGGTGACGCGTCTGAGCGCAGCGAGGAAGCGTCAATGGAGCGTAGCGGAACCTCCCCTGAGGCTTCGGCACCAGGGGGCAGTTGTGAAATTTCAAAACAGTTCCTAAATTTGAAGATGCATTGAAACGATGGACGAAACCTTTATCTACAGCAAATATGTGACCGGCAGAAACTTCATCGGCCGGCAGAACGAAGCCAGGGCGTTCGCAAACCTGCTTGTCCAGGGAGAGAATGTCGTGATGTACGAACCGCCGAAGAGCGGGAAGATGTCACTGGCCCGCCAGGCTTTCTTCAACATGCAGAGCTCCGGAATGAACTTCCGCGCGCCGCTGACAAGTCTCCTGGACATCCGCGACCTGCGGACCCTGACTCTGCGCATGGGTTCCGATGTACTCCGGAGTTTCTGCAGCACCCCGGACGAATTCGCGGAGGCGGTCAGGGCACTTCTTCCCGGTCGCAGCCTTCGTTTCGAAGAAGAACAGTTCCGTTCCGACGGGACCGTGCTGATGGCCGGGGACGATTTCGGCGACGAGGACATGCTTGCAGTTATGTCCCTGCCCTACAGGGCCGCCGGCCGCATCGGAGGCAGAATCTTCCTCATGCTGACCGAGTTCCAGAATGTCATGCTCACGGAAGACGGAGACAGGTTCTGCAAGCTTCTGCAGAACACTTTCACAAGACTCGGGCCCGAGGACAGAAGCCGGGCCGCCTATGTCTTTTCAGGCTCCGCAGTCAACGCGATGCACGACATCTTCGGACGCAGGAAACTGTTCTTCCGCCAGGTGGAGAGGATAAAGCTCGAAGAAATCGAGACGCGCGACATAATAGAGCACATAAACCGCGCTCTGCTCTCGAGCGGCAAGGTCATAGACAGGGACCTGCTGCTCGGCACCTGCAAGCTATTCCGCAACAACATCTGGTACATCAATCACTTTTCAGCCATCTGCGACTCACTCTCCAAGGGCTATATCATGGAGAATACGCTGACCACGGCGCTCGAAGCCCTGATCTCCATCCATGAACCGCGCTTCATCGCCACGATGAACGATCTCACGACCTTCCAGGTCAACATGCTCAAAGCGATACTCTGCGGAGAGACCAAATTCACCAGTTCCGATACGATAGAGGAGTTCGGGCTCAGCTCCTCTGCCAACGTGAGGCGCCTCAGGGACGCCCTTGCGAAAAAGGAGATCGTCAATTTCGACACCGGCGACAAAGCGGAAGTGATCGACCCTCTGTTCGAATATTGGGCCCGCACCAAATATTTCGGAATGAAAATCTGATGCCGTCATGCAGACCAGAAAGAAAATAGCCGTTCTGACGGGCGCCGGAGTCAGCGCCGAGAGCGGACTGGGCACCTACCGCGACAACGGAGGGCTCTGGGAGAACTATGACCCGATGGAAGTGGCCTCGATCGAGGGATGGAGAAAGAATCCCGGACTGCTGCTTCAATTCTACAACGCCCGCAGGGCCCAGCTCAAAGACGTACGGCCGAACGCCGCGCACAAACTCATAGCCGGACTGGAGGAGCGTTGCAAGGTGAAAGTCATAACGCAGAATGTCGACAATCTGCATGAAAGGGCTGGTTCCAGCTACGTTTTGCACCTCCACGGAGAACTCACCAAGATAAGGCCGGAGGACTGTTGCAACGAGGAGGACGGATACTCGGAGAAATACGTGATAGACATAGGCTACGATCCTGTGAACCTCGGAGACCTCGCCCCTGACGGGGCGCAGTACCGCCCTCACATCGTCTTTTTCGGAGAGGCTGTGCCCAAGATAGAGAAAGCCATCGACATCGTGTCCGGCGCCGACATCCTGCTCATTGTCGGAACCTCGCTGCAGGTGTGGCCCGCCGCCGGGCTCTACCGCTACGCGAAAGCCGACACCCCCATCTACATCATAGATCCGGCCGGAGTCCCGGTTCACGACAAGCGTATCACGCACATACGCAAGCCGGCCACCGAAGGCATGCAGGATTTTGTTGCAATGTTGAAATAAATTGCTATCTTTGCGACCTCGATAAGAAAAGGAGGTGATTAAGCATGATTATCGTACCAGTAAAGGAAGGTGAAAACATCGAACGCGCACTGAAGAAATTCAAGAGGAAGTTCGAGAAGACCGGTGCAATCCGTGAGCTCCGCGCTCGCAAGAACTTCGAGAAGCCCTCGATGAAGCGCCGTATGGCCAAGATGAAGGCCATCTATGTACAGCATCTTCGCCTTCAGGACGAGCAGTAAGAATCACCGCTGCGATACACGACGAAGCCCGGCCACCATGGTCGGGCTTCATTGGTCTATGTCCGCAGCCAGATTGCAAATCTGACCGAACAGTGGCTATTTTATGGCCACCATCTCCACCGGCTGCTTCTGCTCGGGGTCGAGAAGCGCCTTCTGGAACTTCACCTTGCCGAAGTCTATGGACTTGAGATCGATGCAGCGTATGTTGGAGTTCCATGCCGTCCTGTAGTAGAATTTCATCGCCTTCAGGTCGGCAGCGGAGGTGAACTGCGTGGCGCTCTGGAGGTTGGCGGGATTGTAATCCTGCTGCCCGTCGGCCGACACATTATTCCTGCCGCGCTGTACTCCTACGGGAACATCGAAATTGTTCAGGATATGGAAGGCCTGACATACGGTGTCGAAACCCGTGGGCCATACCGGAGCGGAAGTCTGGAAGAAAGCCGCACGCACGAACCTTGAAGGCGGGGTGAAGTCTCCCGGCAGGCCGAGCATCGCGCTGTTGCCTCCGAACTGGTTGAGCACCACGCCTTCGGCAAGCCTGTTCGCCCCGACTGAACCGGGAACCAGATTGACATAATTGTTGAGATTCAGCATCTGCCACTCGAAGCCAGGCGAGTTTGTCAGAACCCCGAGAGGATTCTCATAGAAATGCGGCTCGCCGCCCGTGAATTCGAGCACCACCACCCGGCCTCCCGGCTCGGAAATTCTCCAATGAACGGTGCCTATGCGGCTGTCAAGCCCGGCCACGCGCACCTTGGAGATCGCCGCCTTCACCTCGTCTATCGTCGAGAACTGCGAAAGCACCCATGACACAAGCTGCATGTCACTGAGAGTCACAGATTTCTCGGCAGCGGAAAAATCAGGATACTTGCCGTAGTTCGGGAAGAAGAACAGTCCGGCAGAAAGCCCCTTCTCGTTCACGCCTTCCACCACTATGGCCTCATATTCGGTCCAGATGCCGACATAGCCGTATTTGGACGTGAAGCTCAGCCCGTCCTGACCCTGCGGAGTCAGAGACTGCTGCCTGTAGCCGCGCGGAACGACTACATAGCCGCACTGCATGGGAGACGCAGCCCATTCGACCGTCCTCGCAACCACGCGGCTGCCGTCAGTGGCCGTAAGGGCTATGCCCGTGCAGGCAAAACATTTGGCCGACCCGAGCAGCAGCAGAACCGCGCCCAGGATGAAAGCCGTAACAAATCGTTTCATGACATATAATGTTTATTGATGCTATTCGGATTCCGCTCGCAGCGCGGACTATTCTCTGACGCAACGCACCGAATAGGCATCGGCGCGGGATGCGGAGGCGTTCGGCGTCACCATAGTACTCTGGAACGAAAGGGCGCAGAACCCCATTCCTCCATAGCCGTAATCCGCAGCTCCGGGAGCGTTGCTCCAGTATGAGCCCCACATCCCGCACACACTGCCCATAAGCATCGCATAGCTTCCGTCGAACCTTGCGGCAGCCGGGAAGAACATGGAGCCGTCCTCCATATTGAACATCCAGCCGTTGCTGAAATCATCGGCATTGATGAGACCGTCACCGTTGATATCCACAACATCGAAGTCTTCATGCACGAACGAAACCTGGCCCGAAGCCGTGAAAGTCTCGAAGACATCTACGGGGGGCACTCTCCAGCCTGCCGGGCAGGGGTCATAGAGCGACTTGAAACCCTTGTTGACATATTCCAGATTCTCGTCGCGCTCACGTCCGTCAGGATTGCCCCAGAGCGCGTCGTCCGATTCGGCAAGCCAGTCACGGGACTCGGCGTAATGCGCCATGTTCGAAAGGCATACCGTGGGATGAGCTATGGCGTATTCAAGCGTGTTGTCGGCGACAGACTCCCACGAGGAGTTGGTTATCGCCACACTTTCGCCGTCAATATCATAAAGCGGCTGACCCACCGTCGTCTGGTCTCCCGTCACGGCGAGAGAATTTGGGAACGGATCCTTCCTGCCCCACTGATAGAGCATTCCGTAGCATTCGGCGTTCTCAAGAGGAAGTCTGCCGGAGACAAGGGCGCCGAGATTCATGTTCATGACCTCATATCCGGTCTTCGAAGCCATCGAAGCCGGCTCCTCCTTCGGATACCATATATGCCAGCTCCATATGATGTCGCCGTCGGAGTCGCCCGCCGCTATCAGCGCATTGCCGGGCTTGCCGGCCGCCTCGAACACTATATATCCGTCCTCCAAAGCCACCGAGGCTATCATTCCGGGCTCGGTCTGCCATACGAGGAATGCTGAAACCGGGGTGAGAGGCGCGGCTTCCGAGCCATCGGTGGCCACACCGTTGCCACGGACCGCGGCATTGAACCTATAGCTGCCCGCCGCCATTATCACATAGCTGTTCGCGGTAGCCGACGCGCTCAAATCCTCTACATCCGCAGGCTCGTCGTTTTCATACACCTCGACGGCACATTCCGCCGTAAATCCTCCGTCGACAGTGGTCACGACGACAGCGGTCTTGCCGACAGCGGCTCCTGTGACGACTCCGGACTCGCTCACGACAGCCACGTTCTCATCCTGCGAAGACCAGACGACGCTATTGTCGTCAGCATTCGACGGAACCACGGTCGCGACAAGATTTCCGGACTCGCCCACTTCGAGACGCAGTTCATTCTTGTCCAGTGACACTCCTGCCACTTCCACTCCTTCCTGCACGGGATCGGTGCAGGAGAATGCCGCCGCGAATATCACGCATACGGACATGAATTTCAACAGTCTTCTCATGATAATGTAATGTCTTGATCCGTCCCAATATAAAGAAATATAGGACAAAAAACAAGAAGCCGGCCGGTTCATTGACCGGTCGGCTTCCTGTTATAGACATTCGATTAATTGCCGAAGTCAGGTCCGGGGCCGCTCTGTCCGCCCTGAGGACCCTGAGGGTTCTGGGGGCCGTTGGGATCCTGAGCGGAAGGACCCTGCTGGGTGGCCTTCGCCATATCCTCGGAAGCCGCGTGCCATGCCGCCTCAAGTTCGGGCATGTACCTGTCGATGTCGGCGAGATTCTGCTCCTGCACGGCCTTCTTCAGATGGCCGCAGGCAGTCTCGATCGCGCCCTTCTTATCGGCGGGAATCTTGTCGCCGTAGTCCTTGAGATTCTTCTCGGTCTGGAAGACCATGGAATCGGCGTTGTTGAACTTGTCAGCTTTCTCCTTCTCGGCCTTGTCAGCGGCTTCGTTGGCCTTGGCTTCGTCGCGCATCCTCTGGATCTCATCCTCGCTGAGTCCGCTGGAGGCCTCTATCCTGATGTGCTGCTCCTTTCCGGTGGCCTTGTCCTTGGCGGAAACGCTCAGGATACCGTTGGTGTCGATGTCGAAGGAAACTTCGATCTGAGGTATTCCGCGGGGTGCCGGAGCTATGCCGTCGAGGTGGAACACTCCTATGAGCTTGTTGTCCTTTGCCATCGGACGCTCGCCCTGCAGAACCTTGATCTCCACGCCGGGCTGGTTGTCGGCCGCGGTGGAGAACACCTGCTCCTTGTGCACGGGAATCGTGGTGTTGGCGTCAATGAGCTTCGTCATGACTCCACCGAGAGTCTCGATGCCGAGTGACAGAGGCGTCACGTCGAGCAGAAGCACGTCTTTCACGTCGCCCGCGAGCACTCCGCCCTGGATAGCGGCTCCGATAGCCACGACTTCGTCGGGATTCACGCTCTTGTTGGGTTCCTTTCCGAAGAAGTTCTTCACAAGCTCCTGCACCTTGGGGATACGGGTGGAACCGCCGACAAGCAGGACTTCATCGATGTCGGACGCGCTCAGGTGAGCGTCAGCGAGGGCCTTGCGGCAAGGCTCGATGGAGCGGTTGAAGAGATCGTCGCAGAGAGCCTCGAACTTCGCACGGGTCAGAGTCTTGACGAGATGCTTGGGCACTCCGTCAAGAGCCGTGATATAAGGCAGGTTGATCTCGGCGCTGGCGGCGTTGGAAAGCTCGATCTTGGCTTTCTCGGCGGCCTCCTTGAGTCTCTGCAGCGCCATAGGGTCCTTCTTGAGGTCGATTCCGGCGTTGTCGGCCGCGAACTCCTGGGCGAGCCAGTCGATGATGGCCTGGTCGAAATCGTCTCCTCCGAGATGGGTGTCTCCGTTGGTGGACTTCACCTCGAACACTCCGTCTCCGAGTTCGAGGATGGAGATATCGAAGGTACCTCCGCCAAGGTCATACACGGCGACCTTCATGTTCTTGTTCTTCTTGTCAAGACCGTATGCGAGAGCGGCGGCGGTAGGCTC
>DVLC01000042.1 GCA_018715685.1 Candidatus Cryptobacteroides merdipullorum | reverse complement strand
GCCAAAATGCTTAAAACAAACGCTGCGAGATTATTGGATGCCGCCGGAATCCATTATGAACTGATACCTTACGAATATTCCGAGGAAGATCTGTCCGCCGGCAAGGTGGCCGCGTCGCTCGGCGAGGACATCGACCGAGTATTCAAGACCCTCGTGCTGCGTGGTGACCGCAGCGGGGTGTTCGTATGCGTGATTCCGGGAGAGTTCGAGGTGGATCTGAAGGTGGCCGCCTCGATTTCCGGAAACAAGAGCTGCGCGATGGTCCATGTCAAGGAACTGCCCGGCCTTACGGGCTATATTCGCGGAGGCTGTTCTCCGATAGGCATGAAGAAAAGCTATCCCACGTTCATTCACGAGTCGGCGCTGCTCTATGACTACATCTACATCAGCGCCGGAGTCCGCGGGCTTCAGTTCAAGATAGCGCCGTCGGACCTGTTCAGCTACACCGGCGCCCGGATCTATCCTATCTGAAGCTTCTCACAGTTTCGCCGCGATCTGCTTTTCTATTGCGGTTCTGATGAAAGAATTGATGGTGACACCTTCCTGTTTCGCAAGAGTTGCGATGATTGCATGAGTTTCGGGGCCGATACGGATGTTCAATAGCCCTGAATAGGTCTTATGCGGTTCTATACCTTGAGACTTGCAGTATTGAAGATAGTCATCGATTGCGTCATGAAATGCTTTGGTCAGTTCGTCGACGCTTCTTCCTTCGAAGTTGACCAAACCGTTAATCCCTTCGACCTTGCCATAGAATACCCTGTCTTTCTCGCTGAAAGAAATGGTTCCTATATATCCTTTGTAATTCATCGTATTCATATTTATTTGATATTCAACAGTCCGTCTTCCTTTAAATATCGCAAGATTTGTTTCATCGCGTATTCCTTGACGATGTTGCCCGGGTGTGGCTTGTGCAGCATGATTGGTTTTCCATGCCTGCTTTTGAATATTATCCGCGAACCTGAGGTCCGGCCTTTGTTCAACGGCTGATATCCGAACATGCGAAGCAATCTTTCAAGTTCCTGAAACGTGAAATCGTTAGGTTGCCGCAAAAAGCGGCGGAGAAGTTTTTCATCAGTGCCCATAAGTTTAGTTTTGCAAATGTAACTATATTTCAGTTACATTTGCAAAACCGAAGGACAGATTTTTATGTTTTTACGCCAATTGAACAGGCGAGAATGCTTTTGACCGGCCAGAACCCTTCAGTTTCCGAGGGTGTCGGGCTTCTCGAAGGCGGCGACTTCGGACATGTATTTCCCGTAGAGGGCGTCGAAGTCCCTGAGATAGGCGCTGTCGAGAGGGTCGGAAGCGGGGGAGTCCAGCTTCAGGGGGTCGATGGGACGTCCCTTCTCCCAGATGCGGAAGTCGAGATGGGGGCCGGTGGCCGTGCCGGTGGCCCCTACATAGCCGATGAGCTGCCCCTGGGTCACGCGCGTGCCTACCCGTATGCCTGACGCGAACTTCGAAAGGTGCATGTAGGAACTTTCGTAGCCCATGTTGTGCTTGATCCTGATGCGGTTGCCGCCGCCGGTGGGATCCCAGCCGCACTTGGTCACTGTTCCGTCGCCTATCGCGTGTACCGGAGTGCCTGTCGGAGCGGCGTAGTCGACCGCGGTGTGAGGCTTTATCTTGCCGGTCACCGGATGCCTGCGGCTATAGGAGAAGCGGCTGCTGACGCGGTTGTATTTTAGCGGAGCCTTGAGGAACATGCGCTTGAGGCTCACGCCGCCCTTGTCCCAGTAGGTGTTGCCGCCCTCGGCCGTCTCGAAACGCACTGCGGCAGTCTGCTTGTAGCCGTAGCCGTCGAACAGGCTGAAATGCACGGTGTCTATGCCCACGAACTCGCCGTCGCAGACGCTCTGCGTGTAGATAGTGCGGAATCTGTCGCCCTTCTGCAATGCGAAGAAGTTCACGCTCCACTGGTAGATGTCGGCGAGGTTCATGATCAGTTCGGGCGAACCTCCTGCCGCCAGCATGTCGTTCCACAGCGAGCTGTTGATGGTTACGTCGGTGAATTTGCGTATGTGCTCCACCGGCTTGGATACGTTCCATATCGCAAGCGAGTCGCTGCACTGGAATACGGTGGCGTTGACCTTGTCCTGCTCGTAGATGGCGTAGCGCAGCGTGCGGGTGCTGTCGTAGTAGGCGTGAAGATGGTTGCCCGCCTTGATTTTCCTGAGGTCGAACACGGAGTCGCAGAGCTCGCTCAGGGCGTATGCATCAGAGGCTTCCATTCCCATGCGCATCATGAGTACGGAGAAGGTGTCGCCGTATTTGACTTCCACCGTGTCCGAGTCGAATTCCGAGGGTTCGAAGCCGTAGAGGGGCGGGAGTTCCTCGACTATTTCGCTTTCGCCGGCAGTCTCCCCGCCGTTCTTGCAGGAAAGGACGGAAAACGGCAGCGCCGCGGCCGCCAGAAGCATCAGGGCAGAATATCTCAGTCTCATCTTTGTTTTCCTAATAGACGAACTCGAACTCGTCGACATAGAGCACGCTGCCCACCGCACCGGTGAAGTCGTCGCCATATCGGCTCGCGCAGGAGTTGATTATCACGTACTTGGGCTTGCGCTCAGTGTCCCTGTACTCGATTTTCACCTCGAAAGGAACATACTTCGGATTCTCGCCCTCGGCGTAGGTGGCCTGGGAGGTCTCCAGCTTGCCGTATCCGATGATGCTGGGGTCGTTCTCCTGGTCTATGAATTTGCCTTCGGCTGTATTGACTTCATAGGGTGAGTCGAAGTCGCAGAGCATCACAAGAATCTGCATCTCGTCGGTCTGGCCGATGAGGTCGGGGTGCTTCCCGATGTCGTCATGGTCGATTTCCTTCGGGAGATAGGCGTAATATCCCTTCAGAGTTGACGGACGCGTGGTGAAAGGCGTGCCCCAGTACATTCTGGCGCCGAGCGACGGGGTCAGGACTCTTTCTATGAAGTCTCCGGTAAGAAGATTGCCGGCAGCGAAGCGCCCTACTCCGAGAAAGCTGGGATACATGGACTCCATGCGGGCGGCCTGTTTCCCGTCACCTTCCACGGCCACGAACTGGCTTTCGGGAGTGGTCGAGCAGGTGCTGCTCAAGGTCAGCACACCCATGTTGGCTGAATCCCATACCCTTCCGACGCTCATGTCGGGGGCGGGGTACCATGAGAGCTTGCTGCCGCTGGAATTGTATGGCTCCTGGCACCATTCGTCGAAGTTCATATTGGCAACCTGGCTCTCGGCTTCAGTGGTGAACAGGATCTCGCTGCTGCTCGAACCGGCCAGAGTCAGGCGCACATAATAGTCTGTGCCGGCTTCAAGCCCTTCGGCATCGAAGACGAATCTGTCGGCCTGTGCGCTGATTTCCTCGCCGTCAGTCCATTCGCTGCTGTCGCTGCGGCGCCACTGGAATATTCCGGGAACCTGTGCGCCCTTGGCGTCAGCCGAGAACACCGCGTGGTGCGCCCAGGCGTTCACTTCGATTTCCGCCGCGACGCGTGTGGAGGCGAATATGGTCCACACATAGTCCTGATAGGTGCGGACATGTACGGTCATCGGGCTGCTGAGGTCGATGATGTCGCCTACCGCAAGCTCCTCGCATCTGGCTCCGTCCGACAGTGTCAGCCGCTCTATCTCCAGACTTGAAGCCAGGGCGGACTCAGGCAGCTCGACATGGACCGTGCGGTTCGCCTCGCTGATCTCCACGCGGAGCTGTCCCTTTACCGAGAAGTCGGTGATGTTTCCCGGCACGAGAGGATAGTCGATGTCGTTCTTTATGGTGCATGACGCCGCGAGGGCGATCATGATGATTGCTATTGCTTTCTTCATGGTGCTGGGAATTTAGAAATAGAGGACGAGAGCCAGATTGGTCGAGAGCAGGTCGAGGTTGTAGTGGATTCCGAAGCTGTTGGAATTGCTGTAGTCGACCTGGTTGGCTATCTGGTGGGTGTTGGTCCAGTCAAGGCTCATGATGTCGAGGCTGAGCTCCACGGCGATGTTCTTCATCACGAAGGCGCATATTCCCGGACTTACGGCGAGGCTCATGGCGTACCTGTCGTAATAGGTGCCTTCCTTGCGGCCCTCGTCGATCGAGTAGGTCTTGCCCTGGCCGTAGCCGCCTTCCAGGCCGAGTTCGGTGAAGAACGCGAAACGCCGGCTGTTAGCAATGGGCATGTAGTAGCGTCCGGTCAGCGCAAGGGTGTACTCGTGGCCTATGTGGTAGTGGTTGCCGAGGGAGAGCCCCAGATCGGCCGTGCCTATGGAAGCCTGGTCGATGCCTATGGAGGTCCTGTCGTAGCCGAGCCTGACTCCCACGGACATGTTGTCCTTGATGAAGTATGAGCCGGCCGCCTTGAACTTCCAGGTGTCGAGTGAACCCTTGGCCCCCTGAATCAGGGAGAGCAGGGCGTCATACCCGGTTTCGCTTCCTATATTATAGTCGTTATAGGAGAATACGAGTCCTGCGGATTTTGTGCCTTTGGGAATGAAGCATCTCGATTCTTCCCCGGCTGCGGCAATCGATGCAAACAGCAGGAATATTGCTGCCGCCAAAGTGAATTTTCTCATATCAGCGTATCAAAAAAGAGACTGCCATCGGGTGACAGTCTCTTCATTAATTGTGGTGCTGGCAGGAGTTGAACCGGCGACACATGGATTTTCAGTCCATTGCTCTACCACCTGAGCTACAGCACCATTGCCCTAACGGGATTGCAAAGGTAGTAAAAAAAAGTATATCCGCAAATTTTTTATAAACTTTTCACCGCGGCGGCCAGTCTTTCGAGCGCAGTCTTCAGTTTGCCGCGCGGGCAGCCCGCGTTCAGGCGCATGTAGCCGGCGCCTTCCTCGCCGAAAGTCGAGCCGTCGTTGAGCGCGAGCCGGGCTCCGTTGATGAAGAGGTCCACGAGTTCCTTCTGCGGCAGTCCCAGCCTGCGGCAGTCGAGCCATATCAGGAAGGAAGCCTCGGGCCTGACTGCATGTACCTGCGGCAGATTGTCCTTCAGCCAGCTGTCGACAAATTCCACATTGCCTTCCACATATTCGAGCATCTCCTTTCTCCATTTGCGCCCTTCGTCGGTGTATGCCGCTCTCGTAGCTTCGGCGGAGAAAATGGCGGGATAGTCGATTTCGTTGGCTTCGAGGTAGCTGAAGAATCTCTTCTGCAGTTCCGGGTTCAGGATTATGCAGTATGAGCTCACTACGCCTGCGAGGTTGAAGGTCTTCGTGGGGGCCATGAAGCTGATGCTGCACTGCGCCGCATTCTCGCTGACCGAGGCGAAGGGATGATGCTGCCTGCCTCCGAGCAGCATTTCCGAGTGTATTTCGTCGGAAATCACCGTGACGCCGCGGCGGGCGCAGATGTCGGCGAGCCTCCGCAGGGTCTCCTCGGGGAAGCATACGCCTCCCGGGTTGTGGGGGTTGCAGAGTATCATGGCCTTCGTCCTGCCGTCGATCATGGCTTCGAAGGCTTCCAGGTCCATTTCGTAGGTCCTGAGGAAGCCGTCACTGTCATAGACCGCTTTCAGGGGGTTGTTCACGACCTCGAAACCGCAGGCTTCGGGCACCTCGCGGAAAGGGTGGTAGACCGGCTGCTGGATTATGACCTTGTCACCGGGGGAGAGCAGGCAGCGCAGGGCGAAGCCGAATCCCTTGACGATTCCAGGAATATATCTGAAGCACTCCGGGGCCACTCTCCAGCCGTGGAGCCCGTACACCCAGTCGGAGACTATGCGGAAATAGTCCCCGCCCGTGCTCGGGTAGCCGAGTATCGGATGGTCCAGTCGCCTGCGCAGGGCGTCGGTTATGAAGTCCGGCGTCCTGAAATCCATGTCGGCGACCCAGAGGGATATGAGGTCGTCGCGCCCGAAATTCTCCTTTAAAGTGTCGACATTCAGGCATCTTGTGCCCCGCCTGTCGATAATTTCGTCAAAATCGTACATTAATTTTTCAATAGACCGACAAAAATACGATTTTTTCGTATCTTCGCGGCCAAGTTTCACCAAATCTAATTTTATGGTAGCGAAAAATGAAGAAACTGCTTTTAACGGTCGCAGCTCTGCTGCCTGGTCTGCTTGCTTACTCGCAAGAGGCTAACGACCTCGGCAGGTATGCCGAGGTAACACTCATTCCACGCCTGGATCTTAACCCTACTTACACAGCCGGCGAATCCGGTTTGGGTTTCAACCACGGCAACACTTCAATCTACACTCTCTTCGAAGGTTCCCTCTCGGAACATTTCTCCTGGACGATGGCGAACCACTGGTTCCAGTCAGGCGGAGACTATGCCTGGCCTTACAGGGATCTCGGACGCTCCGACACGACCAACTGGCTTGACTACTTCGTCGGCTATTTCTCGTTCGGCAGCTGGACATTCGGCCTCGGCAAGGACATGATCGCCACCGGAGGCTTCGAGTACGAGGACTGGGACTGGGACCTCCACACGGATTTCTCTTCACCTCTCGCCGGCGGACTGGCATGTTACCAGTGGGGTGCGTCCGTCTCGTGGATGACACCTTCGGAGATGAGCGAGTTCACCCTCCAGATGACGACTTCTCCTTACGGTGAGCATCCTTTCGCAAGCGGACTCTGGGCATACTCCTTCCAGTGGAGCGGTGAATATGGCTGGTATTCCCTTATAGGCAGCGCCAGCGCGCTCCAGTATGCGAAGGACGGCTACGACTGGCTGTTCGCGGTCGGCATGAACTTCGACCTCACCGACGAGCTCGCTCTGACCGTCGACTGGAACAACAGCTACGGCTTCGACGAGGACAGCTGGACTCTCGCTCCCGGGCATACGATACAGGGCAAGCTCGCCTTCGCCCCTTCCGACAAGTTCGACATGGCCCTGCGCGGCTGGTACGCCTTCGCCGACGACAGGACCCTGCTTCCTGACTGCTGGACCGCCGGTGCCGTGTTCCAGTATTATCCGCTGCATGACTCCGATGACCTGAGGCTTCACGCCTATGTCGCCTGGAATTCCGTGCTGTCTCAGGCCACCTTGAGCATAGGAGCCCGCTATAATCTCAGATTCAAGCTCTTTTAGCCAGGGGAGATGAACAAGGACATTGTAATTTCACTCCAGCACCTTTCAAAGTCGTACGACGGCAAGCAGGTGCTGGACGATATAAACCTCGATATCCGGGAAGGGGAGTTCGTGACATTGCTCGGCCCCTCCGGTTGCGGAAAGACCACCACTCTGCGTCTGATTGCGGGCTTTCTCGCCCCCGACGGCGGCAAGGTGCTGCTCGACGGCAGGGACATCTCCGCAGTACCGCCCTACAAGAGGCCGTTCAACACGGTTTTTCAGAGATACGCGCTTTTCCCGCATCTCGACGTGTACGACAACATAGCCTTCGGGCTCAAGCTCCAGAAGCTGCCGACCGACGAGATTGACGCGCGCGTGAGGAAGGTGCTCAAGATGGTGAGCATGACCGACTATGAGAGCCGCGACGTGGAGTCGCTTTCCGGCGGGCAGCAGCAGAGGGTCGCCATAGCCCGCGCCCTCGTGAACCGTCCCCGTGTGCTTCTGCTCGACGAGCCTCTGGCCGCGCTCGACCTCAAGATGCGCAAGGACATGCAGATAGAGCTCAAGGAGATGCACGCCCAGCTCGGTATCACCTTCATATATGTGACTCACGACCAGGAGGAGGCCCTGACGCTCTCCGACACCGTAGTGGTGATGAACGAAGGCCGCATACTTCAGGCGGGGGATCCGGTTTCCATATACAATGAACCGCAGAATTCCTTCGTCGCGGACTTCATCGGCGAGTCCAACATTCTGAACGCAAGGATGATAGAGGATCGCCGGGTCGAGTTTCTCGGCCATGAGTTCGAGTGTGTGGACGAAGGCTTCGGCGAGGATGTCCCGGTGGATGTGGTCATACGTCCCGAGGATGTGTACATCATGCACAGGCTCGAGGGCTCGCAGTTCTCGGGGACGGTGAAGTCCTGCACTTTCAAAGGCGTGCACTACGAGATGTTCGTGGATACCGACAAAGGCTACGAACTCATGATCCAGGACTACAATGCCTTCGAAGTGGGTTCCGTGGTCGGCCTGCTGATACGCCCGAACGATATCCAGGTCATGCGCAAGGAACGCGTCTGCAACAGCTTCGAGGCCGAGGTTGTCGACGGAAGCCATATCAGTCTCTTCGGCAGCGAAATCGAGTGCGCCGCCGCGGCTGATTTCGCGCCCGGCGACAAGGTGACCGCGAAGGTGGATTTCGACAAGGTGGAGCTCGTGGACCATCAGGAGGACGGTCAGTTCGCCGGTGAAGTGCATTTCCTGCTCTACAAGGGCGATCACTACCATCTTACCATACTCACGGAGGACGGCGACCATATCTGGGTTGACACTGACGACGTATGGGACAAGGGTGACCTCGTGGGCGTGAACTTCGCTTCGGAGAATATAAAACTGGAAGCCGCGAAATGAGGGTAAAGAGATCCACCTGGGCTCTGCCGTATCTGGTGTTCCTGATTCTCTTCGTCGCACTGCCTCTTGTCATGATAGCGGTGTACGCGTTCAGGGACGCCCAGACCGGAGCCTTCACGCTGGCCAACTTCACGAAGTTCTTCAGCACTCCGCACGACCTGAACACCTTCCTGTACTCTATCCAGGTGGCGTTCATCAACACTCTGATGTGTCTGCTGATAGCCTACCCGGCCGCGTGGATACTCAGCAAGTCGTCATTCAACCGTTCGAAGATCACCGTGATGCTGTTCATCCTGCCAATGTGGATAAACATGCTGATCCGCACTCTTGCTACGGTGGCGCTGTTCGACTTCCTGAAAATGCCGCTCGGGGAGGGTGCGCTGTACTTCGGCATGGTGTACAACTTCCTGCCGTTCATGATATATCCCATCTACAACTCGCTGGAGAAACTCGACAACTCCTATGTCGAGGCGGCCCAGGACCTCGGTGCCACGCCGTGGAAGGTGTTCTGGAAGGTCACCGTGCCGCTTTCGCTTCCGGGAGTCTGGAGCGGGGTGCTCATGGTCTTCATGCCTACCATCTCCACCTTCGCGATTGCCGAGCTT
>DVLC01000041.1 GCA_018715685.1 Candidatus Cryptobacteroides merdipullorum | reverse complement strand
GATATAGTTTTTTCACGTCAACGACTTGATATATGCCGGCTCCGGCCGCTGCTGCCATCCGGGAGGCATGTGATTCGGGGAAAGCCTCCCTCGTGCCAGCAGCGGCCGGAGCCGGCAGCCGCATCGGCGCGGTCCGGACCGGCTACGCGAGCCTCCAGGGCCGGGACCGGTGCATTTCAGTAATCCACGCGAATCCACGCGGCCCGGCGGACATCAGCCGCATCGGCGTCGGATGTGACGGCACTGCGAAACTCCATGGACAGGGCAAGCTCATTTCTGCAATCCACCGGCGCGTCCGGCATGCCACGGAAGCGCCCGGAAGGCCGGTCTGCGTCGAAGGTGGAAAGGAAATGTGTCCACCTTCGCGCTCCGTCCCCGTTCCAGAGCCGTGGAAGGCGCATGGGTGTCGAAGGTGGATTGCAATACCCTGCACGCGGCGGGCACTTTTGTCATTGTCACCAACCGAAAATGTCAATTATACCAAGGCGGCCACATAGCGGCACTCCGAGATACAAAAAAGGAGGCTGATTGAATCGCGATTCAGTCAGCCTCCTTTGAGGTGCGTAGCGGAATCGAACCACTGTAACAGGTTTTGCAGACCTGCGCCTGACCACTCGGCCAACGCACCTTGTTTCAAGGACTGCAAATATAGAAAATTTTTCTTATTTTTGAAAAAAGCTTCCGTTTATGAAAAAATTCCTGCTGATTCTTTCCGCGACCGCCCTGCTCGCCGCCGGATGCGGAACCTCGCGCAACGCAATGAAGGGAACGGCGTCATCTTCCGGAGACGCGGAGTACATCGACATAGGATACGGTCAGATCCGCAAGGAGAATTCCGCCTCCGCGGCCAGCTCGCTCGACATACCCCAGGGCAGCGGCTACTCCAACATCTACGACTACATCAAGGGCCGCGTCGCCGGAGTGACCGTGAACGGCACGACCATACGCATACGCGGCGAGAGGTCGATACTCGGCAGCAACGACCCCCTTTTCATCGTGGACGGCATGGAGGTCTACGACATCGGCTTCCTGAGTCCTGACATGGTGGAATCCATCACCGTGCTCAAGGATGCCGCCACCACGGCGATATACGGCGCAAGAGGGGCGAACGGAGTGCTCATAATCAGAACCAGAACACACAACGACTGATGATACGCAACATCATATTCGACTTCGGGGCCGTCCTTCTGGACTGGAGTCCCGAACATCTTTTCAAGCCATATTTCAACGACGACGAGAAAATGCGGCATTTCCTGACGGAAGTGTGTCCGTACAGCTGGAACGCCTCAGTCGACGCGGGAAAAAGCACCGCCGACGCCACTGCGGAGCGCGTCGCGCTGTTCCCGGAATGGGAGAAGGAGATACGCATGTACTACGGCCAGTGGGAGAAGATGATGAACGGCGAGATTCCCGGCATGAGGGAAGTCGTGGAAAGCCTGAAAAAGAAAGGGTACGGCGTCTACGGGCTCTCGAACTGGTCGGCCGAGACCTTCGTACCTTTCGTCAGGGACAAATACCCCGTGCTGAAACTGCTGGACGGCTATGTGGTGTCGGGCTTCGAGAAAGTGAAGAAACCGGATCCGCGGCTCTACCATATACTTCTGGACCGCTACGGTCTCAAGGCTGACGAATGCCTCTTCATCGACGACAGCCCCGACAATGTCGCGGCGGGAGAGGCCCTCGGTATAAGAGGAATAGTCTTCAGCTCTCCCGTGGAGCTGAAGGAGAGGCTGGCGGAAGTTCTGCCAGAATAGTCTCGCAGGCGCGGACTATGTCGCCCGGTCTCACGAGCACGCGGGTGTCCATGGGCAGGAATATGTCTATGCGCGAGCCGAACTTGATGATTCCGCACTGCTCCCCTGCCTTTACTGCGCCGGCGCTGCCCGCGTAGTTGACTATGCGCCGTGCGAAACCTCCTGCAATCTGCTTGAACACCAGTTCATTGCCGTCTTCAGTAAGTATGCAGGTGCAGGTGTGCTCGTTCTCAAGAGAGGCCTTGGGCTTGAAGGCGAGGAAATGCTCTCCGGGATAGTAGGTATAGTGGCTCACCTCTCCGTCCACGGGCCAGAAATTAGCATGCACGTCGAAGAAATTCATGTAGACGGAGACCTGAATGCATTCGCGCATCAGATATTCGCTCTCGAACGCCTTCTCCACGATCACGACCTTGCCGTCGCAGACCGAGCTGACCTTCCTCGAAGACCCATGGCGCTCGCGGCGGGGCACCCTGAAGAAACAGGTCTGCCACACGCACACCCATACTATTCCGGCAGCGAGCGGCCAGCTGAGCCAGGGTATGTCCACATAGCGCAGCAGCACATATATCAGCGCGGCTCCTCCGATGTAGAAGCCTGCGATTATTCCGTATGAATTCCTGTCGATTTTCACAATCTATCCCATAAGAACACCGGCAACGGCCGCCAGTGCCATGACGAGCACCAGCGACCCCAGCCAGCGTTTGGTAGTCTTTCTGACCCCTCCTGTATCCGAGTTGTTCATCGGCGGGAAGGGCTTCTATGCCTCGGCGGCCTGCTTGTCTGACGCCTCGGCGGCAGTCTCCTGCCTGTCCTCGGTCGCGGACTCGATCTTGCGGAGCATCGCGAACATGATGCCGCCGGCGATCACGCAGAGAGCCATGAGTATGGCCCAGTTGGCCCAGAGAGGCACGTTCATCCAGAGCAGTCCGGGTATTGAGCTCAGATAGTTGCCGACAGCCGTAGCCGCGAACCAGAGACCCATCATCAGACCCTTGAGCTTCGGAGGTGCGACCTTCGACACGAAGGAGATTCCCATGGGGCTCAGCAGCAGCTCGGCGAAGGTCAGTACGAGGTAGGTGCCCATCAGATAGGTCGGAACCACGGGATCGGGTGAAACCGTGCCCTGGAGTTCCGCGGGCGAAGCCTGGCCGAGAGAGCCGAAGATCATTATGAGGTAGCCGAGCGCGGCGATGAACATTCCTATGCCTATCTTCTTCGGAGCGGAAGGCTCAAGTCCCTTGGGATGCCTCTCGCTCTTCTTCGAAGCCAGCGCACTGAAAAGAGCTATCGAAAGCGGCGTCAGGAACACCACGAAGAAGGGATTGAACTGCTGGAACAGCTGGGGCTGGATGTCGAGCCTTGCGGGCATGCCGCTGTAGATGGCGTAGGCCCCGCACCAGAGCATTATCGTCACGACACCGCAGCCGATCTTGCCGAGAGGCTTCTCGGACTGGAAGGTTCCGAACAAGGTGTAGATCGACACCGCAATCAGCGCAAGTATCCAGATATTGAATCCCAGGCGCGGCCAGCCCTCGGCGAAGCTCTGGGTATAGTCACGCGCGAACCAGGTCAGCGACTGGCCGTTCTGGTGGAAGGCCATCCAGAAGAAGATCACCACGGCGAACACGAGGCAGAGGGCGACGACGCGCTCCTTGGTCTGCTTCGGAGTGAGTTCCTCGACATGCACGGTTCCGCCCGACGCGGCAGCCTGCTTGGCGTTGACGTCGGCATGTCTGAACCAGCTGCGGCAGCCGAAGTAGATGCACACCGAAACAATCAGCGACACGCACGCGACGGCGAAGCCCATGTTGTAGGATGACGAAAGATTCTCGATATAATACGAGCAGAAGTCCGCGGCAGGCATCGAGGTGACCTCGGGAGAGGGCATCACGGCCTGAAGTCCTGCGAGCTTGGCGCTGTTGGCGGCGGTGATGGTTCCGTCGAGATACTGGTGCGCGAGCGCGGGGATGTCAGCCTTGTAGACAAGTCCGGCGCTTGAGAGGAACTTGTTGGTGATGGCGGTGGCGGCCGAAGGGGCGAACATCGCACCTATGTTGATGGCCATGTAGAAAAGGCTGAACGCCGCGTCTCTGCGGGACGAATACTTCGGGTCGTCATAGAGATTGCCGACGAGCACCTGGAGATTTCCCTTGAACAGACCCGTGCCGACGGAAATCAGCAGCAGCGCGCCTATCATCAGGGCTATGCCCATGAAGTTGTCGCCCGTGGGGATGGCCAGGGCCAGATAGCCGAGGAACATCACCGAAATACCTGTGACCACGCACTTGCCGAAGCCTATCCTGTCGGCGAGCCATCCGCCCACGACGGGCATGAAATAGACGGCGGCGAGGAAAATCGAGTAGACCTGGCTCGCCAGCGCCTGGTCCCAGCCGAACTTGGCCTGGAGGAAGAGCATGAAGATGGCGAGCATGGTGTAGTAGCCGAAGCGCTCTCCGGTGTTGGCGAGCGCGAGGGCGAACAGACCTTTAGGTTGACCTTTAAACATATTGTATTGATTATCCGATTATTTCATAAGAGACTGAAGATCGAGGAACAGAGCAGGGGCGCTCTCCGCCGATGACACTCTGGTCAGCACCATGTCCCCTGCGGCGCACCACAGCTGGCCGGCGGACGCGCTTCTCTGATACCTGAAACCGGGACCGTATGTTCCGGAGATGGTCAGGGTGTTGCCGTCTTCGGACAATTCGACCTTAAGAGGCAGGCTGTCGGCCGACGGCATGTAGTTGTCGTCGGGGTCGCAGGTGATGTTGGTAAGCATCACATCGTAGTTGTACCTCGGATCCCAGGTGTATGCCGGAGTGTCGCTGTACAGACCCTTGATAGACATGACATCGCCTTCCGCTATGTCGATCAATGCCTTGGGGCCGTAGCCCTCGCGGGCGTCCTTCTCGTCCCAGCCCTCGGCGAGCAAATCCTCGTAGGACTTGTAGCCGAGATCGAGATTGCCGGCCCTGAAACTGCGGAACTGCATGCAGACCTGATTGCGCTCCTCATAGGAATATGCGTCCCCGAGATCCTTGACTATGGTCACTTCGAACTCTGCGGTAAGCTCCTCCTCGCTGTCGAGCACGGGGTCAGGATCCTGATTGTCGGCAGTCTTGTCCGGGACGATGAAGGCGTAGCCCTGCTGGGTTCCCTTCCACTCGCCTGCAAGCAGGTCGTAAAGCTCGGAGTCGACATGTTCGACGGGCTCTTCGAGGGTCGCAGTCTTTTCATGGAACAAGGCGGTACGGCCGAACTTGTCCTCTGCCACAGCCATCACCACATATCCGCAATCCTCCCTGAGGCCGGTGAATTCCATGTCGGCAAGAGCTTCCGTATATTCTCCGACTCCACTGCCGACACCCTCCAGTATGTATTCGATGAGGCCCTCCTCGCCGAGTGAGTTCAGAAACAGATCAAACCTTTCAGAGTAGGACAAGGTAGCATAATACTTCACCACATCCTCGTTCGGAGTCACGGACAGCTTGAAGGACTCCCAGGTCACGTCGGTGATCTCGATGTCAAGCGAAGCCGTGAATTCCGGATATTCGGTGGTCACCGCGACCGTGGCCCAGGCCGAAGGAGCCACTCCTTCCTCGGAGCTGACTGCCCTGACGCTGAACGAATACTCCGTGCCGGGCTGAAGAGGGTTCCCGTCGGCATCCTTGTCCACAGTGACTTCGGTCCCGCTGACGGAGACGGCCTCACCCTCCCCTACCCTGTATTCATATCCAGAAGCTCCGTCCACGGCGGCCCACTGCACGGTGAAGGAAGACTCTGTCGTCCCGGCGACCAGAGGTGAAACCGAGGGCAGTCCGACATTCAGCCGGACAGGCACCGAAGCCCATTCTGACATGCTTCCGCCCGCAGAATACGCGCGCACCTTGAAAGTATATGCCGCGCCTTCGTCGAGGCCGGTGATTTCGGCATGATTGTCTTCGGTCATGAATTCAGGCGTATCGTCGAGCGCGTATCCGAACTTCACCGCCCCCTCGGGAACGGTCCATGAAGCCTTGAAGGAATCGGTGCCGATCTCCTCGACGGTGATTTCAGGCACGGCGACGGACGGTCCGTCCGCCTTCTTGCAGGATGACATCAGCAGCAGGGCCGCCGTCACTCCTATGAACAGAACATTAGCAGTTTTCATTGTATCAGTTTGCGTATATTATTTTTCCGGTAAAAGACGATGTCACCGAATGTCCGTTGCCGTCGTACAGCGTCAGCGAGATACGGGCGGCGCCGTCGTCCGCATAGGAGACGGTCAGCCCGCCGGATTTGATCTGAGCATATTGAGAGCCCCGAAGATATGAGAAGAACCATGTGCCGGCGGCGTTCTCGAACGGGCCGTTTCCAGGCGTTATGGTTCCGGCGGTCTGCGCATCGGCGTCAGCAGAAGGGCTCACTGTATAATAGCCCGCAGGAACGGACTCCGAAACTTCGGTGTTGATGCGTATCAGGAAGCCTTCGTCGAACGAACCGTCGTAATCGCTGTAGCCGTTGGCCAGGAAGAGCGTCCAGTTGTCCACGGCTCCGTCGCCATAGTCGTAGGTAACCTCGGCATAGCCCATGGCAGGGCAGGAGATGTTGCCGGTAAGGTTGCTGATGAAGCCTTCGGAGGACATGTTGCCCACGCGTATCCTGCCCACATATTCCTTCGAATATGCGCCATCCTCAAGCTCCAGTCCGCAGGATATCCAGTACATTCCGGCCGACTCGCGCACCACTACGGTTCCGCCAAGCACGGGCTTCACCGTGATGTTGCCTGACTCGTCATAGACATTCAGCGTAGTCCTGTCCATTCCGGCCGTGCAGAAGGTCCCCTCGGGGTGCGACTCGTCCTCGCTCGCCGAATATTCGCCGGCGGGCAGTTTCAGTGAGGACATGTCCCCGACGAGAGGTGTCCCGAGGCTCAACGAAAGGGATTCGCCGGGTCCGATATAGCTCTGGAGCCCGTCATCAAAGACGAGGCCCTCGTCCATGAGGGTAACGGTGAACACTCCCGAGCCGGTCCCGTAACAATCGCCGAGATAAGAGGCTGACGCGGAAATCCCGTCGGACAGCGAGGGCCACTGCTCCGGCCCGGAGCCTCCTTCTTTCTCACAGCCGCACAGAAGGGCCGAGGCGGCGAAGGCGGCGGCACAAATCAACTTCTTCATGACCTATTTGTCCTCCACATCTATGGCAAAGCTATACTCGAGCATTACGGGCGCACCGTACTCGGTGCCCATGTCCCCGCCCATCGGCAGCACCGCAAGCACATAGTCAGTACCGTTCTCAAGGCCGTAGACATAGGTCCTGCTCCCTACAAGCATCTGCTGATCAATCTGTTCGTCGGAAAGTTCGAGGGAGACAAGCTTCTCGAGAACACCGTCGTACTCCGTCTCAAATTCTTCGGCAGTGACATTGCAGTATCTTCCCTTGATGCAGTTGCCAGAGGAAAGCATGAACGATGCGAACGGCCCGATATTGTCGGCATCCATCTTGAGCAGTTCCACCGTACATACGTACTCCTCGTTGAAATGCAGACCCTCAGTCGTGAACTCCGCTGTCGCGACCTCGCCGCTGACGCTGCCGTTCATGGCACAGGCGCTTATGGTATAGCTGGTGCCGGAGCGGAGTCCTTCCGCAGACACTTCCGCCGCGCCGTCAGCGACTTCCCCGACCTCATTCCAGTCGGCGTCATCGGGCCCGGCTCCGGTTTCCGTCACGGCCCAGCGGAACCCAGTGGCGCCGTCGGAGTTCAGGGTGAAAGTCACTCCGACATAATCCGGAGAAGGAGTCCCTATCTTCACGTCAGGAGGAACGACTGTCGTGAAGGTCTCGGAATCCTCGGAAGAGAGGCCACCGTTCCATGCAGTCGCGCTTATGGTATAGCCGGAGCCTGCCGTGAGGCCCTCCTCTCTGAACTCATAGCTGTCATCCTCTATCTTGTACTCCCTGGTTTCGATGTCCGCGCCGGAAAAAGTGCAGATGAAATACTCCGCATTTTCCGCCGTGACGGAAAATTCAACATAGGTGTCGCCCGTTTCAAGCAGTTCGACGGACACCACGGGCTCCTTCTCTTCCGGAAACTTGTCGCAAGAAGCGAGCGCCGTCATGGCCAGCACTGCGGAGGCAAGCCACAATCCCGCATGTCGGGCAATTACAGATTCTTTCATATAACAATTCAATTAAGAATACACCGCTGACGATGAAACCCAAAACAGCCCGAAGTTAAGAATTTTTTTTATTATTGTAGAAAATTTACTCCCAAGACTGAAAACAATGACTCCTTTCAGATTTTTATTTTCCTGCCTGCTGGGCGCGTCCTTGCTTCTGTCTCCGGCATGTTCCGGAGTATCCGGAGGGCGCGAGGACGGCGGAGACCCCGGCGAGGACGAAAAGCCCGGACTCGAGAACGGACTCATCTCCGAAGAAATGCGGCAAGAACTTTCCGACTATTTCCTCGACGTGATCGGGAACGGCTACAGAGAGCCGGACAGCGAAGGCGCTATAGCCTCAGCCGACATAGAGACGAACGCCGAAATAGTATGGGAGGCCTGGAAGACCGCCAACGACAGTTTCACCGAGCAGAAGCTCATAGAAACGGCACCGCTTGCCGAAGAGAAATACGGCCGCTGGAACCTGCCGGAGGAGCTTGAGCCTTCCGCGCTGATGCGATATTACTACGGCTCGAAGGGCGACATGCCCGAGGACGGATGGCCGCTGTACCTGTATCTCCACGGCTCCGGTGACAGGGAGACCGAGTGGAGCAACGGACTGTTCCTGTGCAGCCGCTTCGAAGACGCCCCGTCGCTCTACTTCATCCCCCAGATACCCAACGAAGGCGACTGGTACCGCTGGTGGCAGCAGTCCAAGCAGTTCGCCTGGGAAAAG
The DNA here is from genome assembly GCA_018715685.1 of Candidatus Cryptobacteroides merdipullorum. Lineage (GTDB taxonomy): Bacteria > Bacteroidota > Bacteroidia > Bacteroidales > UBA932 > Cryptobacteroides > Cryptobacteroides merdipullorum. The sequence continues at coordinate 17,235 of DVLC01000041.1, read as the reverse complement.
CTGCTGAGGCTGGCGCTGGCCGGCGGAGAAGTCGACCCGGACAGGATATATGTGTTCGGCATCTCCGAAGGCGGCTACGGCTCGCAGAGACTGGCCTCGTTCTACGCCGACTATCTGGCCGCCGCCGGCCCCATGGCCGGTGGGGAGCCGCTGAAGAACGCCCCGGCCGAGAACTGCGCAAACCTCGCCTTCTCGCTCAGGACGGGAGCCAATGACACGGGATTCTTCAGAAACGAGCTCACGCAGTACACGCTCGACGAGTTCGACCGTCTCGAAAGTCTGCACCCCGGGCTCTACAAGCATTGGATAGAGCTGATTCCCGGAAGCGGGCACTCCATAGACTACTATCCCACCACGCCCTGGCTGTCGGAATATACGAGGAATCCCTGGCCGAAGTATTTCTGCTGGGAGAACTTCGAGATGGACGGGCGCCGCCGCGCCGGCTTCCACAACATACAGGTGCTCGAAGACCCTGCGGCCGACATGTCGCAGCGCACGGTATATGAAATGGACATCAAGGGTAATACGGTCGACATCAGCGTGAGGACGGTCAGCTACGAGACAGTGGAGAGCCGGGACGGGATAGACATGAAGTTCAGCAAGAGCTACAGCGACGCTGTCTCCGGCAGCTTCAGGGTCTACCTCAATGAAGAACTGGTCAAGCTCGGCGAAGAGCTCACGATCACGGTCAACGGAGAGACGGCGTTCAAGGGAGTCCTCTCGCCTGACGTGAAGGCGATGGCCGCCAGCTGCGCACTCTTCGGCGACCCGCGACGCATCTTCCCCTGCGCGGTGGACATAGTCCTTTAAGAAGCTGTTTTTATGCCGACAAATTTCAAAACAGCTTCCGGATTCCAAAAATTGTTATCTTTGTAAGGATATGGACAACAAGGGGAAAATAGGAAGTGCGCTACTCTACGGCCTGACCTGGCCTCTGGCGCGCCTTCCCCTGAAATTCCACAGAGCCTGCGGACGCGCCCTCGGAAGATTTCTGGGGAAGACAATCCGCTATCGCAGGGACGAAGTGATTATAAACCTCTCCAGATGCTTCCCCGAACTGGACTACTGGCATGTCAGAGCCGTATGCGACAGGTTCTACGAGCATCTGGGCAAGGTGTTCACCGAAGCGATATGGTTCGGCGGATGCACGGACCCCGGGAGACTGGTCGACAGCCGCATAGTCAGAATCAGCAATCCGGAGGCAGTGAACCGTTTCCGCGAAGACGGCCGCAGCGTGGTGGTGCTTACCTCCCACAGCGGCAACTGGGAGCTCTACGGAGGAATCGAGAGCTATCCGCATCCGCAGAAGCTCGCATATCCGGAGCAGGACGTCTGCGTGATCTACCGCCGGCAGGCCAGCCCCGCCGTCGACCGCTTCCTCGGAAGGAACCGCATAGCGCCCCTGGAGGACAAGAAGCACTACGACGGACGCGTGGAGTCGTTCGAAGCGTTGAGATACATACTGAGGCACAGGGACTGCGCCAAGATGTACATCTTCATCAACGACCAGTACCCCTACACCTCGAAATCCAAGGTCAGGGTCAGATTCATGGGCCAGGACACCTGGGCGATGGACGCGGCCGAGAATCTCGCGCGCCACATGGGCTATCCCGTGGTCTATCTCTCCACGAGGGAGGAGGACGACGGCAACTACACGATGAATTTCATACCCGTCTGCGACAACGCCGCCGAAATGCCGGAGGGTGCGATTCTGAGCAGATATTTCGAGCTGCTGGAACAGGATCTCCGGGAGCAGCCCTGGAACTACCTCTGGACACACAGGCGATGGAAATGAGAAAACAACCGACAAAACAACCAGAAATATGACAATCAAAGACTTGCAGCCCACCATAGTGTGGAACAACTTCTACGGACTCACACAGTGTCCCCGCCCCTCGAAACATGAGGAGGCAGCACGCGAATTCATCCTCAACTGGGCGAAGGAGCGCAGCATCGACGCCCGGGCCGACGAGACCGGCAACGTGATAATAAGTGTCCCCGCGACGCCCGGATACGAGAACCGCAAGGGAGTGATACTCCAGGTCCACATGGACATGGTGCCCCAGAAGACGGCCGACAAGGTGCATGACTTCCTCACTGACCCCATCGAGACGATAATCGAAGGCGACTGGGTGACGGCCGACAGGACCACCCTCGGAGCCGACAACGGAATGGGAGTGGCGCTCGCGATGGCCGTGGCCGAATCCAAGGATCTGAAGCACGGACCTGTCGAGATTCTCGTGACCTACGACGAGGAGACCGGAATGACCGGAGCCAAGGCCCTGAAGCCCGGAGTGCTCAAGGGCGAACTGCTGCTCAACCTCGACTCGGAGGACGAGGAGGAACTCTGCATCGGCTGCGCCGGCGGACTTGACGCAGTGGCCGACTTCAAGTACAAGACCTTCAAGACCCAGGCGGGCTATGTAGGATACAGGCTCGGCGTCAAGGGTCTGTCCGGCGGACATTCGGGCATGGACATCTCACTCTACAGGGCCAACGCCAACAAGGTGCTCGCCAACGCGCTGATCCCCGTGATGGAGAAATACGGCGCCAAGCTCGTTTCCTTCAACGGAGGCAGCCTGCGCAACGCGATTCCTTTCGAAGGCGAGGCGGAGATAGTTGTTCCCGCCGAGAGGGCCGCCGCAACCGTGCGCACCGTCAAGAAGAATTTCGCGGAAGTCACCGCGAGATACAAGGAGAGCGACCCCGCGATGTCATGCGGCATCGAAAGGACCAGGAAGCCCGCCGCCGAGTATATCGAGGAAAGCGTGGCGCTGAACGCCATGAAGGCCATCTCCGCCTGCCCGTCGAACGTCATCCGCATGAGCCGGAGCATGCCCGGACTCACCGAGACCTCGATAAACCTCGCGGTCGTGAGGACCGGACGCGGCCACATCAAGGTGGCGTCACTGCTCAGGAGCGCCGTGGACGAGTCCAAGGCCGAGCTTGCGAACCGCGTCAGATACATCTTCGAATTCGCGGGCGCGAGCGTGAAGTTCAGCGGAGGCTACAGCGGCTGGATTCCCAGGCCCGACACCCCGATGATCGCGATGATCAACGACATACATCAGAAGCTGTTCGGCAAGCCCATGAACATACTCGCGACTCACGGAGGTCTCGAATGCGCCCTGCTCGGGGCCAAGTACCCCCACTGGCAGATGGTTTCGATGGGCCCCACCGTGCTCTACCCCCACTCTCCTGACGAAAGGGTCAACATCCCTTCCGTGCAGCATGTATGGGATCTGCTCAAGGCCGTTCTCGAGGCCGTTCCCGAGAAATAATGACTCCTCAGGTCAGGGAACAGCTCGAGGCGTGGGCCGAGAAGTACAACGACCCCGTCTGGTTCGAGAGCGACCCCGTCGCCTTCCCGAGGGAATTCCGGCGGAGGGGCGCGGGACTTCAGGACATAGAGGTGGCGGCGGTTTTCGCCGCCCACTTCGCCTGGGGCCGCAGAGCCATGATAGTCAGGGACTGCGAACGCTTCTTCGACTTCATGGAATGGAAGCCCTACGACTATGTGACGGGAGGAGACTGGAGGGACGACCCGACGAGCATACACAGGACCATAAAATGGTCAGACACGGCGGCGATATGCAGCCGGCTCCGGGACTGGTACGCGTCGCACGACTCGCTCGAAAGCCTCGGAACGGAAGGCATAAGGGAAAGGATTTTCGGACAGAAGCCTGACCCCAAGGCCCCGAACAAGAAGATAAACATGCTGCGCCGCTGGCTCGTCAGGAACGACGGGAAAGTGGATCTCGGAGTGTGGACGCACAGTTCGCCCGCCAAGCTCATAATACCTCTCGACGTGCATGTATACACCCAGGCGGTCTCGCTCGGACTCACCTGCCGCAGGCAGAAGGATCTCGCGACCGCGGAAGAGATAACCGCCGCCTTCAGGGAGATTTTCCCCGGAGATCCGGCAAAAGGAGACTTCGCGCTTTTCGGATACGGAATAGACAATGCCTAATCTCTACATCATATCAGGTTGCAACGGCTCCGGCAAGACGACGGCGTCGTACACGCTGTTGCCCGACCTGCTCGACTGCCGGCAGTTCGTCAACTCCGACGAGTTCGCCAAGAGCCTCTCCCCCTTCGACCCCGCAGCGGCATCGATCACCGCAAGCCGCTACATGATGATGAAGATCAACTACATGCTCGGGCGCTACGAAGACTTCAGCATCGAGACCACTCTCGCCACCCGCTCGCTCGTGAAGATAATCGAAGAGGCGCAGTCGGTGGGCTACGAGGTCACGATACTCTATTTCTGGCTGAACTCCCCCGAGCTCGCGGTGCGCAGGGTGCGCGACAGGGTGGCGGCCGGAGGCCACGACATACCCGAAAACGTGATACGCCGCCGCTACGTGATGGGTCTCAAATACTTCTTCGAGACTTACAAGCCGCTCTGCGACCACTGGATACTCGCGGACAACTCGAAATCGCCCTTCACGATAGTCGCAAAGGGCAGCAGACACATGAGCTACATCAAAGACAACGAAAAGTTCCGTATGATCTGGAACATAGTATATCCGAATGAAGAATATTGACAGATTCGCGGTCACGGAGGCGCAGCTGCGCGCGCTCGTGGCTGAAGGGCTGAAGGACGGAGGGGACTGGTGCGACCTGTATTTCGAAGACACGGTCTACAACGATTTCCTGCTCAGGGACTCCGAAGTCAATTCCGCCGGCTACCATGTCGACTACGGCTGCGGCATCCGGGTGCTCAAGGGAGAGAAGACCGGCTACGCATATTCCGAAAGCACGGCTTTTCCCGACCTGCTCCGCGCCGCACGCAGCGCCGCCTCCATCGCATCGGTGACTGGCGCGGGAGAGACGCGTCCTTTCCGCAGCTGCGGCTCCACGGCGGCACCGGGTGTCAATCATTACCCCGTGCTGCTCGACTGGAACAGCGCCGACTGCGGAGAATTCGCCCCCTTCCTCAAGAGAATCGAGGCCGTGATACGCAGCCGCGAAAGCCGCACGCTCAAGGTCATAGGCATGCTGTCATGGTCGATGAGCGAAATCCTGATGTACAACTCCCTCGGAGAGCTCACTTCCGACAGCCGCCCTCTGGGGAGCATTTCGGTGCAGGTGATATTCCGTCAGGGAGAGCGCATCGAGACGACGAACGTATCGCGCAGCCTGCGCGCAGGTGCCGAAATGATATGCGACGAGGTCGCGGAAGATCTCATCAGCCGGGCCGTCAGGAACGTCGACCAGCTGTTCGAGGCCAGACGCCCGAAAGGCGGGCAGATGCCCGTGGTGATGGGCGCAGGCGCCTCGGGGATACTGCTTCACGAGGCCATGGGGCATGCGTTCGAAGCCGACTTCAACCGCAAGGGGCAGTCCGTGTTCGCAGGAAAGATGGGCTCCCGCATCTGCCGCAGCGGCATCAACATTATCGACGACGGCACGCTGACTGCCAGCCGCGGCTCCTGCAACTTCGACGACGAAGGCGTGCCAGGCCAGAAAACCTACATGGTCACGGACGGCATCCTGACCTCATACCTCCACGACCGCATCAGCGCCTGGAGCTATGGGGTCGCGCCCACCGGAAACGGCCGCCGGGAATCCTTCCGCTACAATCCCATCCCCCGCATGCGCGCCACATATATGGAAAGCGGCTGCGACGGGAGCGTGCAGGACCTGATAGCCTCGGTGAAGAAAGGCATCTTCGTGGACCAGTTCGCCAACGGGCAGGTGAAGATAGGCGAAGGCGACTTCACCTTCTATGTCAAGAGCGGGGCGCTCATCGAGAACGGCAGGCTCACGATGCCCGTCAAGGACATAAACATAATAGGCAACGGCCCGCAGGCTCTCGCCGACATCAAAGCCGTGGCCTCCGATCTCAGGATTGACGAGGGCACCTGGACCTGCGGAAAGGAGCAGAGTGTCGCGGTGTCCTGCGGAATACCTTCCGTGCTCGTCGGGAATCTCACTGTCGGCGGAGAATAACATTGTCAGAGACATGATAAGCAAGAGCGAAACAGAAACAGTCTCTCGCGCGCTTCAGACCGCCCTGGATGCGGGAGCGCAGAAAGCGAGAATCACATATTCCAAAAGCGAGGAGGACCTCGTGGCCACCCTCAACGGCGAGGTGGACAAGGTCACTCACTGCTCCGACAGGTCGCTGAGCCTCGCGCTGTTCGCGGACGGAAGGTTCGGCAGCTTCTCCACGAACAACATAGAGCCGGCGGCCCTCGACTCCTTCATACGCAAGGCCGCGGACATAGTGCGCAGGATAGCCCCTGACCCCTGCCGCGACCTCCCGGATCCCTCACGCTGCTGCCGCGAGGCCGTCAGCGGAGACGAACTCGGGCTCACCGATCCGGAAAGGGAGAAGATCAGTCCGCAGATGCGCATAGACGCCGCCCTCGCGTCTTCGGTGTTCAGGCGCGGCCTGCCGCTGCCGGAAGGATGCAGAATCATATCCGAAGAGGGGGAATATTCCGACAGCCTCTACGAAACCCTGCTCATGGACTCCAACGGAGTCTGCTGCAGGCACAGCGAATGCTCGTTCGACTACGGAGTCGAGACCACGGTGGAGGCCGGCGGGGAGAAATACAGCGGCTACTGGTGGGACTCCTCCTCCAGACACAGAGACGGCGACTGGGCCGCCTGCGGAGAGAAGGCGCTGCGCAGGGCCGCCGCCCAGACGGGCTCGGCGCCTGCCGGAAGCGGGAAGTACAACATGGTCGTCGACAGCGAAGTAGCAGCCAAGTTCGTATCCCCTCTGCTGACCGCGCTCAACGCGTTTTCCATCCAGCAGAACAACTCTTTCCTGACCGGCAGCCTCGGCAGGCAGGTCTTCCCCGAAGGGATGACGCTCAAGGATTTCCCGAGAATCCCCGGTCAGACGTGCTCGAAGCTGTTCGACTCGGAAGGCGTGGCGACCGCCGACGCGGCCATCATAGAGAACGGCGTGGTGCGGGAATATTTCGTCAACACCTACATGTCGAACAAGCTCGGCATGGCCCCCACGATTGAGGCCGCCACGAGGCCCAGGCTCATGCCCTGGCCGCAGGCCGGACTCGGAAGGGACGACATTCTCGGGATGTGCGGCGACGGCATACTCGTGACCGACTTCAACGGAGGCAACTGCAACCAGGCCACCGGAGACTTCTCCTACGGCATCGAGGGTTTCCTGTTCAGGAACGGCCGGATCGGTCGTCCGGTCAGCGGAATGCTCGTCACGGGCAACTTCCTGAAACTCTGGCACGGCCTCATCGCCGCCGGCGACGACGCGAGACCGTGCCTGTCGAAATTGATTCCTACGGTCGGATTTGCCGATGTGGATTTCAGCGGATAGCCGCCGGACTACTCGCAGAGTATCCTGAAACGGTTGAGGCCGCCGTCGAGCCGGCGGGCCCATCCGTTCCACACGAACTCTCCGCTGACCGCGTCGGGAAGCTCTATCTCCACATACAGACAGTTCGGGGCGTCCTTCCCCTTTCCGTCCTTCCTTATCTCGTATGAGACGCTGATCTCGCCTTCGGGATGGGGCATAGTGCCGCCGATCTTCGTGATGTCACCGAGGTTCGGTGCGATGCGGACGGTGCGGAATGCAGGCGACGCGCTGTCGATGCCCAGCAGAATGCGGAAGAACTCTATGTTTGGACTCGCTCCCCAGGCATGGCAGTCGGAGCGCGAAGTGTTCACGTCGGAGGTCTCCGCCCAGGTCGTGAGCCCGTTCGCGATGTTCTCCCGCCACTTGTCGAGCCATTTCAGATAATCGTCTCCGAGACCGGCCTTGGCAAGGGCCTGATGCAGGTAGAAGCGGAAATAGATGGTGCAGTAATCGAGAGAAGGGTCGTCGACCGTCTTCCTCGCAAGTTCCTCCGCCGCGTCGCCTTCCACCAGTCCGGTCAGGATTGCCAGGGCCTGGGCGTGCTGCGAGAACTGATTCCTGTCGGTATTGTTGGCGTACATGCCCTTCCCGGCCACCCAGTAGTTCTCCTGTATCGCCGAGGCGAGACGGGCCTCGTCGGCCGCATATCTGTCCGCCATGAAGTCATTCCCCATCTGCCTCTCGATGTCGCCGAGCAGCTGGTACGCGAGAAGCAGCTGGAAGTCGAGGATGCTGGTGGCACCGTCCCCGGCCGGTTGGGGAACTCCCATCTGCCAGCCCGGATTATAGCACCAGTCGGTGAAGTTCCAGCCAGGAAGACCGCTTACGCGGCCGTCATCGAGCGTATAGCGGCTGAAATATTTGAGGATCTGCTCGGCACCCGGGATGAGGTCGAAGACGAAATCGGGGTCGTCTCCGTACATCATATAGTCATGCAGGGCATAGATGTAATGCAAGGCGTACGGGGTGATATACTGGGGAAGCTCCGACGGGGCGCGGCCCATGGTGATACCTTCCGCGTTGCGGCTCATGTCGGCCTGGCGCAGATAGTTGCGGACCAGACGGTCGTCTCCTGCGTTGAACAGGGAGACCAGAGCCTGGATGCGGGTGTCGCCGAGATACTGGAGCTGCTCGTAATAGGGGCAGTCGGTATATGTCTCTATGGCGCAGAGCCTGGCCGTCCTCCAGCCTATCTCCATCATCTTCTGCAGTTCCCGGTCATCGGTGTCCAGAGACGCTTTCAGCTCGAACGGGAAGCCGACGAAGGTGCTGCTCAGGTCATCGATCTGCAAGGCTTCATCCGCGGTCTCGATGTGGAGGTTCACATAACGGAAAGTGCGCCAGTCAAGAGTCGAGAAACTCTGGTCGGCGGCACCGCTGGAAATCAGCTTGTCGTTGCGGCCGATGAACACCTTGCCCTCAACTTCGTCGCGGTCGCCCTTGCCGCGCTCGCGCCTCGCACCGTCAGAGCCTGAATCCTCATAAAGGGCCTCGGCATACTGGATCGTGATTTCGGCGTTCTTTCCTCCGGAGAAGCTGAAATTGAAGAATCCGTTCGTCAGCTCCTTCTGGTCAAGAAGGATCTCGACGGTACTGTTGGCGGGCACCGTCACGACAGCCTCCTGCCCAGGCCAGCCTTCAGGCAGATCGAGACCGCCGTCACGCCTCACGGAAACCATTCGCTTCTCGAAGCGCTCAAGCTGAGGGAGAGCGGACTCGACCATCGGATGTCCACCGTACACTCCCGTACCGCTGGAGTCGTCGTGAGGAGCGCCTATTTCAAAAGGGCGGGCGTTCTTCCAGTCCGCAAGAGTATTGTCCGGATCCAGCCAGTCGGCGACCTTCAGGTTCATGTCGACCAGCTCGCCGGCCCCGAGAGCGTAGTACCCCGGAACTTGCTGTGGTATCGGCGCATAGCCGGGATCCTGCGTGCATTTCCATGAGCTGTCGGTGTTGAGAACCTCAGCCTCCCCCTCTCCAAGAAGAATGAACCCGGTGCGTATGGTGGCGTTCGGCACGGGCTTGTACCTGCCTTCGCTCCAGACCTGGGCCGCGACCACGTTCCTGCCGGGTTTCATGTGTACGGCGATGTCCAGCGTCTCGTAGTTCCAGTGCTTCGAGTCGTTGCGCGCCGGGCCGAGGGACACCAGGCTTCCGTTGACATAGAGCTTGTAGCGCTGGTCCGCCGACACATGGACAATGAACGAGTCCGGCGCTCCGGCAAGTTCGATGTCCTTGCGGAAGTAATAGACTCCGTATTCTTCAGGTGCCGAATCGGGCACTTCGATCCATGCCGCGCTCCATTTGTCCTTGAGGATGTCATAGGACTCACGCTCCAAGAGCGTCGCCAGCTGTCTTTCCGGCGGGCCCCATTGGGCGTCCGCCGGGACGGACACGGCCAGCATCAATGCCGCCGTGACAAGAATTCCGGATAATTTCATATTTGCCTTATTTGTTGGTTTCACGCATCAACTTGAAATACTCCTGCCGCAGATCATGCCGCGCTGTTTCCGGGGACAGGAGCTGGATATCCGCTTCCGGTTCGGAATTTACGCATTTATTCTACAAATAAACTGTCAAGGAATACTGTGATATGATATTTGAAGATTTTGATATGCCCGGAACGCGTGCACCTGCCGATTGTAGGATTCTCGAAACTAATCGCTATCTTCGCGGGATTGAAACAAAGTAACTGCAAGAATATGAAAGTTGAAAAGAACAAGGTCGTGGCGGTAAGCTACGAACTGGAGGTCGAAGGACAGATCGCCGACAAATCCGGGGCGGACAAGCCGCTCGAGTACATTCACGGCACAGGCATGCTGCTGCCCAAATTCGAAGCGAATCTCGAAGGGAAGGAGCCCGGCGACGGCTTCAGCTTCACCCTGACTCCGGAGGAAGGATACGGAGAGTACGACGAGCGCTACAGGGTGGATCTGCCGCTCAGCGCATTCGAGATCAACGGCGAAGTCCGCAGGGACCTGCTCGTGCCCGGTCGCGTCATCCCGATGTTCAATTCCGAAGGACAGGTGGTCCAGGGAAAGGTCGAGAAGGTCGGAGAGGACTCCGTAACCATGGATTTCAATCACCCCATGGCCGGCAAGACCCTGAATTTCTCCGGAAAGGTAGAGAGCGTGCGTTCAGCGACCGATAAGGAGCTCACCGAAGGGCTGCACGGCGAATATCTGCCCCAGGAGGGCTGCCACTGCGGCGGTGACGGATGCGGAGAGGGAGGATGCTGTGGACATGGCGACGGCGAAGGCTGCGGCCATGAAGGTCACGGCAGCGGAGAATGCGGACACCACGGCGGCCACGGCTGCTGTCACGGCGACGACAGCTCAAAATCCTGACACGGTTCCGGCCGGCATAGATGCGCACCGCCGTCGTCATACTGAACTGGAACACGCGGGAATACCTGCGGAGCTTCCTGCCGCCCCTGCTTGAAAGTCTCGACGGTCTTGACGCGGAGGTGGTGGTCGCGGACAACGCCAGCACGGACGGTTCGCGCGAACTGCTGGCGGACGAGTTCCCCGGCGTGCTCACGATTCTGTTCGATGAGAACTACGGATTCACCGGAGGCTACGACAGGGCCGTGGAGGAACTGGCAGGCGGCGGTCAGGAACGGCCGTCCGGAACAGCCGCTTACGACGGTCCCGAGTATTTCGTGCTGCTCAACTCTGACGTGAAGGTCAGACCGGGCTGGCTGCAACCGCTGACGGAGCATCTCGACTCGCATCCGGAATGCGGGGTGTGCGGACCCAAGCTGCTCGCCCTGCGCAGGCAGGAAGACGGATTCGCCGAGACCGACGGTTTCGAGTACGCCGGTGCCGCGGGAGGGTATATCGACCGCTACGGCTATCCGTTCTGCCGCGGGCGCGTGCTCGGACGGACAGAAACCGACCACGGCCAGTACGACGGCGCCCACCATGTCTTCTGGGTGTCCGGAGCATGCCTGGCTACCCGAACGGCACTGTGGAAGATGCTCGGAGGGCTGGACGGACGCTTTTTCGCGCACATGGAGGAGATAGACTACTGCTGGAGGGCGCAGCTTGCCGGGTATACGGTGGATCTTGTCTCCGAAAGCCGCGTATGGCATCTCGGCGGCGGAAGCCTCCCCCAGAATTCGCCGTTCAAGCTGAAGCTCAACTACCGCAACTCCCTGCTGATGCTCGACAAGAACCTCGAGGCGACGGTCGGCAGGAAAGAGGCCCGGCGGGTGCTCGGACGCCGGCACCTGCTCGACTTCTGCTCGGCGGCGGCATATCTGCTCGGCGGGAGGTTCGCGGCGGTCAGGGCCGTAAGGGACGCATACCGGGAATACCGCAGTCTCGCCCGGGAGGGAGACGGCGGCGTAATGACGGCGGCGGCCGGTACAGTGGCGGGCATGTTCCCGTTCAGCATAATCCTGAAGGCGGCATTGCACGGAAAAGGAATATTCGAATATCTGAGGAATTATGAGAATAATCATTGAAGGCGCGGGAGAAGTCGGATCCCATCTCGCGAAGATGCTCAGAACGGAGGCGAACGAAGTCACCGTCATCGACAACGATCCCCGTAGAATCGCGGATCTCGAGGAGACCACCGACGTGAACACGGTCTGCGGCAACCTGTCCTCGATAGAGGTGCTCAAGGAGGCAGGTGCGGACAAGGCCGACCTCTTCATCGGAGTCTGCCCGAGCGTGGCTCAGGAGATAAACATAGTCAGCGCCCTGATCGCCAAGCGCCTCGGCGCCGGCAAGGTGATAGCGCGCATCAACGACGAGGACAACCTCGCGCCCGAGAACAAACTGCTGTTCAAGGAGCTGGGAATAGACCTGATGTTCTACCCGGAGAAAAGCGCGGCCGACGAGATCATCGACTTCCTGAAGCACAATTCCACGGCGGAGACCATGGAGTTCGCCCGGGGGAAACTGCAGATCGCGGTGTTCAAGCTCAACGAGGACTCCCCCGTCCTGGACATGAAGCTCTCGGAATTCATAAAGCCCATTCCGCCCGAGGTGCTCAAGGAATTCAGGGTCATCGCCATATCCCGCGATGACAGGACCATCATCCCCAGGCTTGACACCAAATTCCAGTTCGGCGACCTCGTGTTCACGATTTCCAGACGCGAGGGTGTGGAGGAGCTGAACCGCCTTTTCGGCAAGAGCAACATCAACATAGGAAGCGCCTTCATTCTCGGAGGCACCGCAATAGGCGAGATTCTGGCCGCGATGCTGGCCCGCAACGGCATGAAAGTCAAGCTGGTGGAGAAAGACAAGGAAAGATGCGTCGAACTGTCCGAGAGACTGCCCGACAGCGTACAGGTCGTGAACGGTGACGGCCGCAATTCGGACTTTCTGTTCGAGGAGGGCATACAGCAGTACGACGCCTTCATCGCGCTGAGCAGCAACGACGAGAGCAATGTGCTTTCGTGCGTGGTGGCAAAGAAGTTCGGGGTGGCGAGAACCGTGGCCGAAGTGGAGAACATCGAGTACATCAGAATAGCCGAGGAGATGGGAGTGGACAACATAATCAACAAGAAACTGCTCACCGCGGGGCGCATATTCAAGCTCACCCTCTCCGGCAAGGCGAGAATCGTCCGCTACATGGCCGGAACCAACACGGAGGTCATGGAGTACACGGTGAGACCCGGTTCGGCGATCACCAGGGCGGCGATCAAGGACCTGGACTTCCCCGCCAACGCCATAATAGGAGGTGTCATACGCGGCAACGACGCGATAATCGCCGTGGGAGACACGGTGATAGAGCCTTACGACAGGGTGGCCATATTCGCGCTGCCCGAGTCGATCAGGGACATCGACAGGTTCTTCAGATGATGACATTATGTCACTGGCAGAGCTTTTGATTGATTCACCGGCAACAAGCATTTTGGAATCATGGCAGAAGAAAAGAATATAAAGGAGCAGGCCCCCGAGACCGTGGGTGCCGCTGAAGAGGCGAAGGCAGCGGAGGCGATGAAAGCCGAAGGCGAGGCCGCGCAGGACGTCAAGGAAAGGAAGAAATCCAGAAAGGAAGAGAAGAAGGGCGAACAGCTCGCGAAACAGGTAGAGGAACTGACTGACAAACTGGCAAAGGAGAAGGACAGTTATCTCCGCCTGATGGCCGAGTTCGAGACCTTCCGCAGACGTGCGGCCGAGGAGAGGCTGAATCTGGTGGCGTCAGCGGCAGCCGACACCGTCAAGGGCATGCTTCCGGTACTGGACGACTGCGAGCGCGCAATGGAGATGCTCGCCGGCTCTTCCGACGAGGCTGCAAAGGAAGGCACTTCGCTGATATACAATAAATTGATGGAATACCTGAAGTCGCTCGGACTGGAGCGCATCGAGGCCAAGGGAGAGGTGTTCGACACCGACTTCCATGAGGCTGTGACCCAGATTCCGGCCGGCGGCGAGGACATGAAGGGCAAGGTGATTGATGTGATTCAGACGGGCTACACCTTCAACGGAAAGATCCTCCGCTACGCCAAGGTAGTTGTAGGAGCATAAGACTATGGCAGAGAAAAGAGACTATTATGAGGTGCTCGGCATCCAGAAAGGAGCGAGCGCCGACGAGATAAAGGGGGCGTACCGCAAGGCCGCCCTCAAATGGCATCCTGACCGTTGGGTGAACGGCACGGACGCGGAGAAGAAAACGGCCGAGGAGAAGTTCAAGGAGGCGTCCGAGGCTTATTCCGTGCTCAGCGACCCCGACAAGAAGGCAAGGTACGACCAGTACGGATTCGCAGGGGTGTCAGGTGACCCCGGCATGGACTGGAGCGGCGGATTCGGCGACCTCAACGACATTCTGAACAACATTTTCGGAGGATTCGGCGGAGGATTCAACTTCAATGACCTTTTCGGAGGCGGGAAGTCGCGTTCGCAGGGGCCGAGAGCCGTACGGGGTGCAGACAAGTATGTCAATGTGGACCTGACACTTGAGGAAATCGCGGGCGGCTGTCAGAAGGAGATCACAGTCGAGCGTCTGCGCCCCTGCCATGTGTGCGGAGGACGCGGGACACAGAACGCCTCCGATATCCGCACATGCCCGACCTGCGGAGGCGCCGGCCGCGTGCAGCATGTGACGGGCGGCGGGTTCTTCCGGCAGGTGTCATACTCCACCTGCCCCAACTGCAAAGGTTCGGGCAAAGTCGTGAACAATCCTTGCAGCAGCTGCCGCGGAACAGGCGTGGAGCGCGTCAGAGAGACCATGAAGGTCAATATCCCCGCAGGCGTGGAGAACGGCATGCAGATTCCTCTGCGCGGCGAGGGTGACGCAGGAGTCAACGGCGGTCCTAACGGAGACCTTTTCGTAGTGGTTCGGGAACTACCCCACAACAACCTCAGGAGAGACGGGGAGAACCTTTTCTACACCAGAGTCATACGGGTCACCGACGCGATTCTCGGCACCGAGATCTCCGTCCCCTGCCTCGACGGTCCGCAGAAACTCAAGCTGCCGGCCGGCACACAGCCTGGCACGGTGGAGAGGCTCCGCGGCAAGGGCCTGCCTTCGGTACGAGGCTACGGGAAAGGAGACCTCTATGTCAAGATTCTCGTGTGGATTCCCCACAAGCTGAAGCGAGAAGAGAAAAACGCACTCGAAGACATGCGCGACAGCGACAGCTTCAGGCCCAATCCGACGAGGGACGACAGGGAGATCATCGAAAACGAGATGAAATTTTTCTAAAATAGTTTGCGGTCTTTGAAATATTTCATATATTTGCAGTCCCCAAAAAGGTGCAGCCTCTCTTCAGACGGTTTGATGACGCTGCATTTACAACAACATAATTTATTTATGGACTATATCAAGTTAGTAGAGGAGATGTTCTCCGAGAACAAGGCCGCGAGCTATCCGAGGTTCAAGGCCGGCGACACAATCACTGTCACCTACAAGATCAAGGAAGGTGACAAGTTCAGGCTTCAGAGCTTCAGGGGCGTCGTCATCCAGATTTGCGGAGCTACTCCTCACGTGAAGACCTTCACTATCAGGAAAATTTCAAACGGTGTCGGAGTTGAGAGGATTTTCCCCTTCGAGTCCCCCGCGATTGAGAAGATCGAACTGAACAAAGTCGGAAAAGTACGTCGTGCACGTATCTTCTACCTCCGCAACCTGGCCGGCAAGAAGGCCCGCATCAAGGAAGCGAAGCACAATCTTGTGAAAGAAGAGACTGCCGCAGCAGAATAGACCGGTTCGCCGGTCGGGTAATGGCGCCTTAGCTCAGCTGAATAGAGCATTTGACTACGGATCAAAAGGTCGCAGGTTTGAATCCTGCAGGCGTCACGAAGAGGTCAGGTTTGAAGCCTGGCCTTTTTTCGTTTTACGGGACGGGGCATGCCGTTCTTACGGTCAGAGCCGTGCTCTGCGGGGTCATTTGGGCGGGTGGACATTTTTGGTGACATAACGGGTTGAAATCAAGGGTGGACATTTTTGGTGATAAAATCCGGTCACCTGGACATTTGGGGTGATGGAAAGGCAAAAGTCAAGCACGGAGCGAGCCTCTTCAACGGGCTCGGCACAGAGCTTGATCTTTAGCCGCCGGAGGCCGTATATTCCGGCGGCGGTGCCTGTGTCAATAATGTCTCTCGTTCCGCCGGAACAGGGAAGCCGATTTGGGAGCATTGCGAGAGATAAGAGCCTGATTGATAATTCGTTCTGAAAGGATAGCGCTCCCAGGTCGGTGTTCTTGTGGCGACTTGGGAGCAGTAGACTCCGGACAATCGGCCATACAGGCCGCTGCAGGGCCGATTTTACAAAACCTATCGCTCCCAAGTTTTTCCGCCCCGTACTGTCAGCTTTTGCCGCTGAAGCACTTTTGTCATTGTCTCCAACAAATAATGTCAACTATACCTTCAGCGCCAAGCTCCGATACGGACATCGCTACGGACGTTTGGGGAGCCGGGGCGCGCCTGAGAATCTCCGGATATGCAGGGACAAGACAGAGTCCCCTTCTGCTGCAGCTCAGACCGGTCTTCCAGTATCTCTGCACGGCGCCCGGACTGCGAAGGCGGATTGCAGAAGCAACAGAGACGGATGCCGCATCGATCGATACTGCTTCCGCGCATACGAAGGACGGTGGAACAATTGGACGGTCCTGCAAAACACCGGTTGCAGCTGCTGGTTTCTGTCTTGATTGCAAGGCATGCCGCCGTTACCAATCCACCGGATTCCGGGTGACTTGTAACAGTCAATGCGCACGGACGCACGCCAGAGGCCGGCAAGTGCGACCGATGTTTTGCACGGACAATGAAAAAGCGTCCGTAGAATCATGCATGACCGCCTATGCCGGCGCACAGTCCTAGATGAACATTTCGTAAGCACTCCGGCTGACACGGTATCGCTGGCATTGTTGTTGATGGAGAAAGGCCGCAGTTGCCGATTATTGCATGTATGTATATCTGCAACAGCAACATATTGATAATTTTTATATATTTGCGACCTAATTTTCATCACTATGTACTGGACACTTGAACTTGCCGGCAGCCTGGACGATGCTCCCTGGCCCGCAACCAAAGAAGAACTCATTGACTATGCAAACCGTTCCGGAGCTCCGGAAGAAGTTATAGAGAATCTTGAGGAACTCGAAGACGACGGCGAAGTCTACGAATCCATCGAGGACATCTGGCCGGATTACCCGACCAAGGAGGACTTCTTCTTCAACGAGGAGGAATATTAGTGCGATTTTAAGCACGAAAACAACTATTAAATCCCTGTCAATCAATGAGATTGACGGGGATTAATTTGTTTGGACAACAGCGTATGACCGCCTCAAATGGCGCGGTTTATTTGGATAAAATACGTTTTTCGGAGGAAAAATCGGGATTTGTTTGGACAAAATTCATTACCTTTACAGAGGTTTGTGAGTATTGCCGCAAGCTGTATTTCCAATTCAAATATCCTCCACTATGGGAAGACCT
>DVLC01000040.1 GCA_018715685.1 Candidatus Cryptobacteroides merdipullorum | reverse complement strand
GACAGGTTGACCACTTCCTCGGTGCTGTAGGGAGCCTCCATGCTGTAGACCTGAAGCACGGTGACCATCGGGGTCTCCATGTCTGCGGTGAAGTCGTTGACCTTGCGGCCTGACACCAGACCGTCGCCGCGGTACTTCCAGTCGAAGCCTTTCTTGCCGGAGGCGATGGAGCCGATATATTTCTGCACGAGAGGCAGGGCGCTCTCGACATCGAAGTCGCCGACCATGATCATGGTCGCGCCGCCGGCATCCTTGAACAGATTCCTGTAGTTCTTCTCAAGAGTCGCGAGGCTGGCCTTGGAGATAACCTCATCGTCGATCATGAAGCGGCGGGGGCTGTCGTAAGCGGTCTCATAGAGCTTCTCGTTGAGCTTCCAGTCAGGAGTCGATTCGAGATTGGGAAGCACGGCCTTGAGCTGGTTGATACCTTGGTCGTACTCGTTCTGGTCGAATCTGGGATCCGCGAAATAGAGATAGGCTATCTGAAGAGCGGTCTCAAGATCCTTTGCGGTGGAGTTTCCGCTGACTCCGTGTCTGTAGCTGTCAATGTAGGGATTGACCGAAAGCTGCTTGCCGGAGAGCATCTTCATCACCGTTGTGGCAGAAAAGTCGGAAACGCCGGTGTTCTGCTGGTAGAGAGCCCATATGTTCGAATCGAAGGAGTAGAGATCCTCATCGGATATCAGGCTCTGGCCGCCCTTCTTGAAGATGTCGAAGGAAATCCTGTCCTGCTCGTAGTCGGTGGGGAGCATGATGACCTTGACTCCGTTGGCAAGCTTGACCACGGTCGAACCGTAAAGGCCTTCGGAAGTCGACTTGACCTTGCTGCCCTTGAGTGCTGCGGCATCGAGGAAGGCTTCGGGAACGTCCTCTCCTGCGGGCCTTTCGATTTCCGCTGACTCCACCGTCGAGATCACATTCATGATTTCAGCCTCGGTGGGATGAGTCAGTCCTTCGCGCTCGGGGGCCGTGTAGAGCACCACCATGTTTTCAGGGGTTATGAGCTGCGTGAGCGCCTGGTTGATAAGCTGTGCGGGAATCTGCTGCATGACGGCGCTCGCATACTCGTATTCGGTAGCGGGATCCATGTAGGGCTCGTTGTCGAAGAAGTTGTAGATAAGAGGGTATACGAACTCGTCGTTCTTCCTGCTGTCTGCCTTCTTCATGGCGGATTCGTACTGCGAGAGCAGCTCGGTCTTGGCCCTTTCGACCTCATTGTCGGTGAAGCCGTAGCGCTTCATCTTCTCGATTTCGGTGAGCATGGCCTCGAAGCCTCCGAGCGAGTTGTCCTCCTTGCACACGGCCTGGCCGAAAATCACGTCGCATGTCTCCGTGAGTCCTCCCATGCCGAAGCCTGCGGCGATGAATGGTGCGTCCGGAGCCGCGCTGATTTCAGCGAAGCGCTCGTTCATCACGGTGGATATGATGCTTTCGAGTATGTCCTCCATGAGTCCCAGCGACGTGCTGTTGAGCTCTTCCGGGGTGGGCTCGGTCTTCCAGTAGACCTCGTAGCTGACCGTAGTGTTTTCGGGGTCGGTGAGAATTCCGATTACGGGCTCTTCGTTGCCGGGAATCGTGATTACGTCCTTCGGCTTGGGGTTCTCGGCCGCGGGGATGTCGGCGAAGGTGCTCTTTATCTTTGCCTCCACCTCGTCCACGTCGATGTCACCCACGACGATAAGTGCCTGAAGGTCGGGGCGGTACCATGTGTGGTAGAAGTTCACGAGGCTCTCGGGCTTGAAGTTCCTGAGGTTCTCCTCGCTTCCGATGATGCTGCAGGTCGCATATTTTGAGTCTCCGTAGAGATAAGGCCTGGAAGCCTCCATCATTCTCCATCCGGCATTGTTCCGCGAGCGTTTCTCCTCCAGAATGACTCCGCGCTCGTTGTCAATCTCGACGGGGTCGCAGGTCACGAAGTGCGAGTAGTCGTGCATGATCAGCAGGCAGGTGTCCACGACTGTGGGGCGCACCAGAGGGATGTTGTTGAGCATGTATATGGTCTGCTCGACGCCCGTGGACGCGTTCACGTTGCCTCCGAACGATGCGCCTATGCTCTGGAGCCAGTTGAGAATGCCCTTGCCCGGGAAGTTCTTTGTTCCGTTGAAGCACATGTGCTCGAGAAAATGCGCGAGACCGTCCTGGTCGGGAGTCTCCTGGATCGCACCCACGTTGGTGGCGAGATAGAACTCGGCACGGTCGGCGGGCTTGTCGTTGTGACGGATATAGTAGGTCATTCCGTTCTCGAGCTTGCCGACCCGCGTCTCAGGGTCGTTGGGAAGCTGGGGCAGCTGCTGCCCGTATCCCAAAATGACTGCGCCGAGAAGCGCAGTCATTAAAGTGATGAATTTTCTTATCATATCGAGTGATAAAGATTAGTTGGCTTATTTGCCGGCCAGTCTCTTGTAGGTCTCGAGACGGACTTTGGCGAATTCCTCGGTCTTCTCGAGAAGTTCGGCCGCATGCTCGGGGAAGAGCTTGTAGAGCGAAGCGAACCTCACCTCTCCCTTGAGGAAGTCCTGGAACTTGCTCCAGTCGGGCTCCTTTGAGTCGAGAGTGAAGGGGTTCTTGCCCTGCTCTTCGAGGGCCGGATTGTAGCGGTATAGATGCCAGTATCCGCACTCTACGGCGAGCTTCTCCTCCTTCTGGCTGAGTCCCATGCCTGCCTTCAGACCATGGTTGATACAAGGCGAGTATGCAATGATCAGCGAAGGTCCGTCGTAGGCCTCGGCTTCCTTGATGGCGTTGAGGAACTGCACGGGGCTTGCTCCCATTGCCACCTGGGCCACATATACATAGCCGTAGCTCATGGCCATCATTCCGAGATCCTTCTTGCGTATCTTCTTTCCGGAAGCCGCGAACTTGGCAATCGCACCCACAGGGGTGGACTTGGACGACTGTCCTCCGGTGTTGGAGTATACTTCGGTGTCAAGCACGAGTACGTTCACGTTCTCGCCGGATGCCAGCACATGGTCGAGTCCGCCGTAGCCGATGTCGTAGCCCCAGCCGTCGCCGCCGAAAATCCACTGGCTGCGTGCGGGGATGTAGTTCTTGAGCTGGAGCAGGGACTTGCAGGTCTCGCAGCCGCACTCCTCCATCAGAGGCACGAGCTTGTCGGCCACCTCGCGGGTGACGGCGTAGTCCTTGCGTCCGTCGAGCCACTGCCTGAACAGAGCCTTGATATCGTCGCTGCAGTCGGGACAGTCGAGACCCTTGGTCATCAGTGCGGCAACTGTCTCGCGTATGCGCTCGGAGCCGAGCCTCATTCCGAGGCCGAATTCGGCGTTGTCCTCGAACAGAGAGTTCTGCCATGCGGGGCCGTGTCCCTGGGCGTTCGTGCAGTAAGGCGATGCGGGGAAGGATGCGCCGTAGATCGAAGAGCATCCGGTGGCGTTGGCGATCATCATGTGGTCACCGAAAAGCTGGGTGATGTTCTTGATGTAAGGGGTCTCGCCGCAGCCTGCGCATGCGCCTGAGAATTCGAACAGAGGCTGTGAGAACTGTGAGTTCTTGAGGTTGGCCTTGGGGTCGAAGGGAGTCTTGTATCCGACCTTGGCGTTGAGCCAGTCGAAGCCGGCCTGGTCGTCCACGCGGTCCATGTAGGGCTCCATGCTGAGGGCCTTGTCCTTGGCGAGGCAGACGTCCACGCAGTTGCCGCATCCGGTGCAGTCGGCGACTGACACTGCCAGGGCGTATTTGTATTCCTTGAGATTGGCCTTTCCGTCGGCGATCTTCACTCCGTCGGGAGCGGCCGCGGCCTCGTCTGCGGTCAGAAGGAACGGACGAATGGCGGCGTGAGGGCAGACGAACGCGCAGGTGTTGCACTGGATACACTTCTCGGGATCCCATACGGGTACGTTCACGGCCACGCCGCGCTTCTCGTATGCAGAAGTGCCTGCGGGCATGGTTCCGTCGCTGTAGGGCAGGAACGCGCTCACGGGAAGGGTGTCACCGCACTGTGCGTTGACCACGTCGGCGATTTCCTTGACGAAAGGAGTCGCGAGGCGGTTTGCGTTGTGGTTCACGAACTTGGCATTGATGTTCGCCCAGTCGGCGGGAACCTTGACCTCGACATACTCTCCGCCGCGGTCGATTGCCGCATAGTTCATGTTGACGACATTCTCGCCCTTCTTGCCGTAGGACTTGAGGGCGGCGTCCTTCATGTACTTCACCGCATCTTCCTCGGGTATGATTCCGGTGATGCGGAAGAATGCGCTCTGGAGTATGGTGTTGGTGCGTCCTCCGAGTCCGATCTCCTCGGCGATCTTGGTGGCGTTGATAATGTAGAACTTGATCTTCTTGCGGCCGATGACGGACTTCACGTAGTCGGGAATGCGCTTTACAGTCTCCTCCTCGTCCCAGAGGGAGTTGAGCAGGAAGCTGCCGCCTTCCTTGATGCCCTTGAGCACGTCGTACTTCTCGAGATATGAAGGCACGTGGCATGCCACGAAGTCGGGGGTGTTCACGAGATAGGGCGCCTTGATGGGGGACTTGCCGAACCTCAGGTGAGAGCAGGTGTAGCCTCCGGACTTCTTGGAGTCGTAGTCGAAGTACGCCTGGCTGTAGAGGTCGGTATGTGTTCCGATGATCTTGATGGTGTTCTTGTTGGCGCCTACGGTTCCGTCGGAGCCGAGTCCGTAGAACTTGCACTCGGTGGTGCCCTTCTTCATGATGGAGATCTCTCCCTTGGTGGGAAGGCTCTTGAAGGTCACGTCGTCGACGATTCCGATGGTGAAGTCAGCCTTGGGCTCCTTGCGGTCAAGGTTGTCGTACACCGCGATGATCTGAGAGGGAGTGGTGTCCTTTGAAGAAAGTCCGTAGCGTCCGCCGATCACGAGGGGAGCGTTCTCCCTGCCCTGGAACAGGGCCTTGACATCGAGGAACAGGGGCTCTCCGAGGGCTCCGGGCTCCTTGGTCCTGTCGAGCACCGCGATTTTCCTCACGCTCTTGGGGAGCACCTTGAGGAAGTACTTCTCGGAGAAGGGGCGGTAGAGGTGCACGGTGATGACGCCGTACTTGCGGCCCTTGGTCGAGAGATAGTCGACGGTCTCGCGTATGGTCTCGGTGACTGAACCCATGGCGACGATCACGCACTCGGCGTCCTTGTCTCCGTAGTATTCGAAAGGACGGTACTGGCGGCCGGTGATTTCGCCGATTTCGCCCATGTATCGTGCAACTATGTCCGGAACGGCTTCGTATACCTGATTGCGTGACTCCACGGCCTGGAAGTAGACGTCACCGTTCTGGGCGGTTCCTCTGGTCACGGGAGCCTCGGGGTTGAGGGCGCGTGCGCGGAAGTTCTCCAGGGACTTCTCGCTTACGAGCTTCCTGAGGTCGTCCTCGTCGATGGCCTCGATCTTCTGGATCTCATGAGAGGTGCGGAATCCGTCGAAGAAGTGCAGGAAGGGCACTGATGACTTTATTGCTGAAAGATGTGCTACCGCCGCGAGGTCCTGAGCCTCCTGAACGGAGCCGGACGCCAGCATCGCGAAGCCTGTCTGGCGGCAGGCCATTACGTCCTGATGGTCGCCGAAGATGGAGAGTGCGTGGGAGGCGAGGGCGCGCGCTGACACATGGAACACCGCGGGCAGCATCTCTCCGGCAATCTTGTACATGTTCGGAATCATCAGGAGAAGTCCCTGTGAAGCGGTGTAGGTGGTGGTCAGAGCGCCTGCCTGCAGTGAGCCGTGCACTGCTCCTGCGGCACCGGCCTCGCTCTGCATCTCCGTTACCTTTACGGTCTCACCCCAGAGGTTCTTCTTGCCGTGGGCGGCCCATTCGTCGACGTTCTCCGCCATAGTCGAAGAGGGTGTGATAGGGTAGATGGCGGCGTGCTCGCTGAAAAGGTAGGCGATGTTGGACGCTGCCTGATTACCGTCACAGGTAATGAATTTCTTTTCTTTGGACATAGCTATGTATTAGTTTTGTTTAATTGTTTTTGTAATGTCAAAAAGGCATAATCATTACAAATATAACAAATATTTCGGTATATCATTAATTCTCTGGTGTTAATTGCTTCATTGTCCGTCCGGAGGCGGTGTCGCCTGCGGAGAGGCTTGCCGCCCGCGGCAGTGAGCGGGCGATGCGCAGCATCGATGGAGCG
>DVLC01000039.1 GCA_018715685.1 Candidatus Cryptobacteroides merdipullorum | reverse complement strand
TGGAGAACTCCGGAGGCGACAAGCTCGGCGACCAGAGGCAGAACTTCTTCCAGATACTCGGGCGCTGGCTCGACTCGCAAAGACAATAGTCGGCACCGCACGGCGGGCTGAATGATTCAGACTTGGCATCTCCGCAAGCTGCCCGGGATTCCGGACATGAGCCGAAGATGCCTTTTTCATTGACAGACATGTTGGATTTTTCTAAACTACAGGAACAGCTGGACGCCATGCAGTCCGGCGACCCGGCGGAAGGCGGGAGACAGACGACAGGCTGCGGCAGTACGGCGGCCTCCGGCAATGCAGAAGAACACCCGGCGGGAGACCCCGGCGGCACGGTGGTTTCATCGGGCGCTCATCCGTCGCCCGAAGGCTCAGTGATTTCCGCTCCGGCTTCCACCTCGGGTGAAACCGTGGTAGGGAGCACACGCGTGGAGGTGACTCATACCGTGGCGGCGTCAGGAGGAGCATATATTGAAGATGACATCTCCGTAGAGGAGGCGGAATGGTTCGGCGACGGGTGCGAAGCCGAGCCGGCCGCGCAGCAGGCTGCTGCCGATGGCCGGCAGGCAGCTCCAGGCTTTGACTTTGAAAAGATTCTTCAGGATGCGTTAGGAGGGTCAGGCTTTTTCGAATCATCCCGTACTTCGCAGAATTCCGCCCGTCCGTCCGTCCAGGACCAGCCCTCCGGCGATGAGCTGCTGGAGGAATTGCAGAAAGCCGCCGACATGTTCGTCACACAGGGTGCCACGCGGTCCTATGCCGGTCTCAAGGCCCTGCTGGACAGGGCTGCCGTCGTGGCGGAGAAAGGCGACTCCGTAATCTGCGAGCAGCTTGCGCTGATCTATACGCTGATAGATGACGATGACGCGCTGGGCATGTCCCGGAAGGCCCGCACCCAACAGGCGGTAGCCTGGTTCTACAAGGCTGCCTGCGACATGAAGCACCCGAGCCGCGGAGATTGCGGCCTGATGATTGCCGAGCTTTCTTTCCTCCCGAGGTTCGACAATGTCAATCTTAAGCAGTCCAGGGACTGGTTCGGCTGGTCAGTCGAGGAAATGAAGACTTCTGCTCCGGGCAAGGCGGCTGATGCCTGTTTCTATCTCGGCAGAATAGCGGAAATGGAAAGAGCCTATGACGAAGCCGCCGCCTGGTGGGCGAAGTATGACGATTTTTCCGGCACAAGCCGGGGTGCGGCCGAACGCTGCCGCATGGAGGTTTTCAGGGGTCTTGACGAGGAGAAGGGGATAGGAACGCTGAAGACCATGCTTGACAATGGAGAACCTTACGCGGCAGTGGTCCTGGTGGAGCTGCGGTATATATGCAGCCTGTCCGATGAACTCCGCGCCGGAATTGCAAATGATATGATTGAGCGTGTCCTGCGGCAGCATGCTTCGCTTCCGGATGCGCGTGCCGCTCTCGGCGCGTTGCTCTTGTCTTACGAAAATTTCAATTCCTATGTCGCCGATCCTGAGTCATTCGAATTCCACCGGCTGCTGACGGACGCCTATAAGTCTAATTCGGTCCTGGCCGCGTTCTTCCTCGGAGAATTCTATCTCGATCAGTTCAACCACGCGCTTGGCGCCGATGCGGAGCAGGAGGTGCTGGCGGATGCGGCCGGCAACGCCCTTTTCTATCTGAGGCAGGCCGCCGACATGGCCAATCTCACAGCGATCAACGACTATGCTCTCGTGAATGCCGTTTCTTACGGCTTTAACGAAGAGTCCGTCAAGTACTGCGGATTTCTTGATCTCTTCGGCGAACATGACAGCGCGGAAAGGCTTCGTGCCGGCAAGGACAGATACAATGAAATAAAGGTGCTTTAAGATATGATTGACAATTTCAGACTCAGAGTGTTCGCCTCTGTAGCGGCGCTGGGAAGCTTCACCTCCGCGGCCAAGGCTCTCGGTGTCTCGCAGCCGGCGGTGAGCCAGAATATCGCCGAACTGGAGAAATTTGCGGGGACCAGACTGCTGAGGCGCGGCAGGGGAGGAATAGAACTCACCGCGGCAGGACGGCGTCTGCTCGCGCAGGCCGAGGTGATTCTGCGCGAATGCTCGAAGCTGGAGAACGACTTCCGCGCACCGCAGTCTCTGCTCCTCAGGGGCGTGCAGCTTGATTCCCGGCCGTGTAACATATTGATTAAGGACGGACGCTTCGCTGATCTTGACGCGCCTGCCGAGACTCCCGCCGACAAGGTGGTCGACGCCTCCGGTCTCGCGATACTTCCGGCGCTCTACAACGCCCACAACCATGCGGCGATGACCTTGATGCGCGGATATGCCGACGACATGCCCCTCGAGAAGTGGCTGCAGGAATATGTATGGCCGTTCGAAGACAAGCTTACGGCCGCCGACATACGCCGAGGCAGCGACATCGCGGTCAATGAGATGAAGGCTTCCGGAAGCGTGTTCTTCTCCGACATGTATTTCGAGATAGACGAGACCATAAAGGCCGTCGAGGAGTCCGGAATGCGCGCCGCGATAGGTATCACCGTGATGGAGAACCATAGCAAGTCCGTCGAGGAGCAGAAGATGCAGTATGTGCGCGACTGGAAGGATCCCACCGGGGGCCGCATACAGCTCGTGATGGCCCCGCATTCGGTCTATACGGTCGGCCCCGACAAGCTGAAGCGCTCCGCGGAGTTCGCGCGCAAGAACGGTCTGCGCCTGCACATCCATGTGGCCGAGACGCGCACCGAGGTGGAAAACTGCATACGGGACCACGGCACCACTCCCGTGCGCTATCTGGAATCGCTCGGTTTCCTGGGACCTGACGTGATCGCCGCACACTGCGTGCATGTAGACGCCGAGGAATGGAAGATTCTCGCGCGCAGGGGTGTTACGGTCGCGCACTGTCCCTGCTCCAACATGAAGCTCGGCAGCGGGCGCTTCCCCTACGAGCTCGCGATCGAGTCCGGTTGCCGCATCACTCTCGGAACCGACGGCGTGTCCTCCAACAACAATCTCGACCTGCGTGAGGAAATGAAGTTCGCGGCACTGCTGGCCAAGGTGGCCGGCGATCCTGCGCTGCTGCCTGCCACGGAAGTGTTCCGCTGGGCAACCCGCAACGGCGCCGAGGCTTTCGGCCTTGACGCCGGGGAAGTGGCGCGTGGCAGACTTGCCGACGCGATTCTCGTGGATCTCGGCCGCAGCAGCATGCAGCCCTGCCACAATCTCGTCTCGAACTTCGTCTATTCGGCCGATTCCTCCGTGATCCGCCATGTGATCTGCGACGGGCAGCTGGTATATACGGCACGGTAGCGCCTGTCGTTCTGCATGAGGCGGCGCAGTCCTGCCCGAAGGAGGTTTTTCACTCCTCATGAGGCAAGGCCGCTCCGCCTCTGACTTTTTGTCGAAAACTGATTTTCCGTATACGGCTATACGGCTGCCCGGAGAGGCTTGCCGACCGCGTCAATGAGCGGCGATGCTCCGGAAGGAAGTGAAGGCGCGTCGGTGTAGCGTAGCGAAACCTCTCAAGTGGCGGTCGGATGGGAGGAAGAGTCGGACGGACATTGTTCATCAAAATATACAGTTTGGAGATTTCTCCTGTTCCGGTTGAAAACTGTATAGTTGAAGCCATAAAATAATTTCAAACTGTAAGGAAAACATTCGAAAATATTTTGGAATTATTGTGAGGTGCGTTGTCGGTCAATGAGTTGTGACGAAAATAATTTTGCGAAAGTAAAAGCTAATACATACATTTGCTCCCGACCAGTAGTGAGCCTGATTTCGGTTAGTCAGTATTGGCAATTACGTAACCAATTTTAAATCAATATTCTATGAGTAAAGATCTTTTCTTGCGTCTCGCCGTCGTGGCAGGACTTGCCATGGTAGCCGGCGGAATGCTGTCAGGATGTGAAGAACCGTTGGTCACACCTGACCCCCCCACAGCCGAATTAACGCTTAAGTCGGCCGGCGCCACCGACGCCGTGCTCGTTCTCAAGACTTCCAGCATCAGCGAGTATGCCTGGGCGGTCTACTCCGAGACTCCCGGCACAGCTCCTACCGCTGACGTGCTCTTCATGAGCGGCACCGTAGGCAACTGCGTAGACGGCGACAATGAGTTCACGGTAAGCGGACTTGAGGGAAACACCGACTACACCCTCTATCTTGCCGCCAAGACCGTCGAGGACGAGTATTATCAGGAGATACTCTCGGCCGTCATCACCACCACCGACTATACCGAACCCCTGACGGTGGTCGAGGCGGACTACGACGGATTCAGGATTCATGTGAATGTGCCCGAGAGCGTGACTTCAGCCGGCAATGCGCTGAGGTATCTCGTCACCGACCTGTTCTCTTACAACATGAACAAGAACGGCTATTTCGGAGTCACTCCCGATGCCGAATTCATGGCGTCGAACGGCGGTCTGGAGTATTACATCGACAAGTCTCAGACCTTGACCTTCGACAACAGCGAGGAGCAGCTGTATTTACACAACTTCTTCGTACCTGGCTCCCCTGTAGTGTTCAGGGTCGGCGAATTCGCATGGGGTGAAAACTGGAGCGGAGAGGGCTATATCACTCCTCTCTTTGATTACGAGGGCTTCATGACCGATCCTGATGCTCTCGCCAACGAGGCGGACTACTGGGACGGTTATCATGCCGAGACGGTGGTCTATCTCCGCGAGCCCGAGCCGCTCGACGCCGAAGTGGATGTCCAGCTGGACATACAGGCCGTCAAGGGAACCATCACTCTCACTCCCCAGGAAGGAGTTTACCAGTACTGCGTCTTTGTCCTTGACCAGGCCACCTATGACACTATGCTCGGCTGGCTCGACAACGATGAGAGCAACCTGCAGTGGTTCGTCACGACAGAACAGGCGTTCATGAACGGAGCGAGGTCTCTCTCCGGCAATCAAGTGCTCAAGCTCGAAGACCTTTACTATGATGTTCCGGAGGATTCGCATTATCATCTTCTCATCACTTCCATGGGCAACGAGGAGGGTACGAGCCAGTCATTCCAGCATCTTGAGTTCGATACGACTCCCAAGACCCTCGATGCTCCTGAAATCACTGTCACTCCTGTCGGCGGAGAGGTCAGCAGCGATCCTTTCTCCGTCACGTTCAACATAAAGAGCACCGGAAGCGTGCCCGTGACCTCTGCCGCCTACAATGCCAACTATGAGAGCGAATGGGCAGGGCTGCTCGCGTACATGGACTATTCCCAGATCCTCTCATCCTACGGCAACGCATTCAGCGCCGCCGAGGTTGAACTCATCAACAGCGAGGAGGGTTATGACGTGACCTTCAATTCCGTCGACGGAATGGCGACCCGGCTTGCCGTGATCGGCTACAACGACGAGAACACTCCGAACGTCATAGAGGACGGCGGCCCCGCAGTGGCCGTGCAGACCACTCCCTACCAGCCTGCCGACGAGAAGGTTGACTCGCCTCTGTTCTCGGAACTTGCAGGAGAGTGGACAATGTCCGCCGAGGTTTCCGAGTATGACTATAATGAAGGAGGTTACAGCAGCCTCGGGACCAGGACCGCCAAAGTCACGATTTACAACGGTCTTGACGACTTCCCGGCGACTCTTCCCGAGGATGTATATGCAAACTATCCCGACATGACGGCCGAGGAGGTTGATGTGCTTTACGAGGAATTCAAGCTCGAAGCGGAAGCATTCAACGAAAAGGTGCGCGGCCAGAACAGGCTCCTCTGTGTCGGCTTCGGCTTCGAGGAAGAAGGTTCTCCCTATCCTCTGTTCTCCTCACAGACTCCCTATGAGCTGTTCTGCAATCCGGATTACAGCGGCTACGATGTGGCGTCACTGTTCTATGACTTCGGCCCGAAGTGGTATATTGAGGTGGCTGCCGACGGCACCGTCACCGCGCCTTTCAACTCTGTCACCATGAGCCCTCTCACGGCATGGACCTACAATGGGGCCTACTATCTTGCAGGAAGCAATCCCGATGCGGGCTATCTGACCTACTACTACGACGGTGAACGCATAGTCGACGCTACATTCCCCGTGGAAGTCGCCGATGACAATGCCACCGTGGTCGTCAGCCCGTTCATGGCTACACCCGACGGATACGACGCACCTGTCCCGTTCTATCCCAATGCCGTCGCCCCGAGCACCTACGGTGCCACTCTCGGAGGATACAGGATTGATACCGAGCTGACACTCACCAAGGGCTGGACCGGCGACGATGCCGGAACCTCCGCAGCACCGGCTTCCGTCCGGGGTGACAATGCGGCATCAGCTCCCGTGTTCGCTCCTGTCTATGGCGGTGTGCGCAGCGTTCCGGCCGCCAGGCCGAAGTCCAGGACGGTGGTTCCCGAATCCGCGAAGGTCAAGTACGAGGAGGTCGAGATTGAAGTCCTGACCATCGACAAGTTCAATGAGTATCTGAACAGCCATAGGCAGTCCGAGTCCAGATAATCCGCTGCCTGTGTGAAACAGGGCGGTCCGGAAAACTGCTTCGGGCCGCCCTTTTGATAATCCATCCGAATCACTAATATATGAACAATATCAGAACAGTCATTCTGTTTGCCGCGATGTCGGCGTCATTGTGGTCATGCGGCACAGGCATAGTCCGCCATGACGACGATCCCACCCCTTCAGTGGAAAAGCTCGAAATCAGGGCTTCCACGACAGTGATCGAGGCTGACGGCACTGATGCCGTGCAGCTGGAGGTGCTCGCCGACGGGGTTCCGGTAACCGAAGGTGTGAGGCTCTACGACGGAGCGACCAATCTTGCGATAGAGCTTCCGTCGATGACCTTTACGACCACGGAACCGGGTACATATTATTTCTGGGCCGCCTACGGCACGGCCCATACCGAACAGCTGAAGGTCACTGCCGTCGGCTTCGATCTGCCGTCGCTTCCGGAAGATCCGGAGCCGGACAATACGTCGTTTGTCAGAAGAGTCCTGCTGACCCAATTCACCGGGACGGGCTGTGGTTTCTGTCCGGGTATGATTGAGATACTCAGGAGCGTGCTCGCCGACGAGGATTATGCCTCCAGGGTCGTGCACACGGCAGCACATACCTACAACAACACCGATCCCGCCTATCTTTCGCAGCCGCTCAACCAGGCTATGGGCGTGTCGGATTACCCGACGGTGGTTGCCGACATGGCGTATTCCTACAGAAACTATCTTGATGAAGGCGGCCTCAGGGACATGCTCGACCAGGCCTATGACGCATCGGCCGCCAATGCGGGGATATCTGCCGCCACGGCTTTCGCCGACGGCCAGCTTGTGGTGATGGCTTCTGTCAAGGCCGCCGTGACCGCTGAATACTGCATCGGAGCATGGCTGCTGGAAGACGGCATTTATGGCAAGCAGACGAATTATAATCGCCCCGGAACTTGGACCGGGGATTACGACACGCACGACAACTGCATCCGCTATGCCGACAGCCGGGTGTCCAATGTGGATTACTGCGGTTTTTCCCTCGGTACCGTGGAGGCGGGACGCTCGGCTGAATATGTATTCACGATTGGTTTCGAGGACGACTGGATTCCGGACAACTGCCATGTCGCCGTCTTTGTCACCGAACGCAGGGACAGGGGCTGGGCGGTCAACAACGTAGTGGACGTGCCTTTGAACGGCAGCGCGGCGTTCGAGTACGAGTAGCCGCCTCCGGACAATGTCATCGGAATAAAACGAAAAAGCCGGCGTCAGCGCCGGCTTTTTCCGTTTGTTCCGCCTCTGCTATTCGGTAGCGGCGGGTCTCATCACGAGTTCGATGTAGTTGCCGGAATTCAGCATCTCGGCTGCTGCCTTCTGCACTTTCTCGGGCGTAAGAGCCTTCACGGCCGCCTCGTATTCGGCGATGTTGTCCTCGATGCCGTAGAGCTCATGGGCGAGCAGCGACCTGCTCCACCAGCTGTTGCGGAGCTCGTTCTCGGGAATCTCCTTTTCAAGATTCTTCACCGTCTTGTCGAAATGGTCGGCTGTGGGGCCGTTCTCGGCGACACCCTTCAGACCTGCAACGGCAAGCTCGCGGAGCTTGTCTGCGGACTCGGGATTGGTCTGGAACACAACCTGGAGCGTGCGGGTCGCGTGAGGCTCGTTGCTCACTCCGTAGATGGCGCTTGCTCCGTAGGTTCCTCCTTCCTCCTCGCGCAGAGTCTCGGTGTAGATCATGTCGAGGATGTA
>DVLC01000038.1 GCA_018715685.1 Candidatus Cryptobacteroides merdipullorum | reverse complement strand
CCCAGAAGATCGGTGCGATAAACTGCCCGATCAACTACTACATGTCCGCCGGGGAGATCGCGCTGAACATCGACGACTCCAGGCCCAGGGTGTTCGTCTACGAAAGCCTGATGCAGGAGAAGATCGAGTCAGCGCTGAAGCTCTGCTCGTGGAAGCCGGAGCATATTGTCTCCGTCGGCAACGAACATCCTGTCCCAGAAGGTCACATCGGCATGGAGAAATTCCTGAAGGGGCGCAGCGAAGACGAACCCTCCGTCGGCTGGAAGCTGAACATATATGACGAATGCACGCGCCTCTACACCTCCGGAACGACGAGCCGGCCCAAGGGAGTGCCCCTGTATTCGGTCAACGAGGTGCTTTCCGCGCACGACGTGATCATGCACTTCCCTCTCGCCCATGGCGACAGGACCATGAACATGACTCCCTGGTTCCACCGCGGAGGTCTGCATTCAGGCGGCCCCTGCCCCACTCTTTACGTGGGAGGTGAGGTCATAGTGATGAAGGAATTCAACGCCGGGCTCACGCTCCAGTACACCCAGGAATACGGTATCAACTTCCTGATAGGCGTGCCGGCCGTGCTGAGCCTGCTCTGCCGGGTCCAGACCGACACGAAAGCTGACCTTAGCAGCCTCAAGGGCATCGTCACGATGGGAGCCCCGCTCGACAGGGAGAACTGCATACGCTTCATGAACACGCTGACGCCGAGGATTTTCAACGGCTACGGCACCACCGAGACCTTCTGGAACACCTTCCTGAGGCCCGACGACCTGCCTGAGCATGCCGGAAGCTGCGGACGCGCCTGCACCGACGACGACGTACGCGTGGTGAGGATATACCCCGACAGGGTCGCCGACCCGGACGACATGGTGGCGAAGGACGGCACGGAAACCGGCGAAATCATCATCGCTTCTCCTGTCAAGTCGGGCATGCACTACTTCAACAACGACGAACTGACCGACAGGCGTTTCAGGAACGGATTCTTCTACACCGGCGACCTCGGCACCTGGGACAAGGACTCATATGTCACTCTGGTCACCAGAAAGGACGACATGATTGTCTCCGCCGGCGAGAACATCTATCCCGCCCAGGTGGAAAGCGTGCTGCTCGAACATCCGGACGTGGCCGAGGCCTGCGTCGTGGGCCTTCCCGACAAGCTGCGCGACCAGGTGACCGTGGCGTATGTGGTCCCGAAGGACGACAAGCTCACGGTCAAGGAACTGATTCAGTTCGTGAACGGACATCAGATGCTCGCCGCCTACAAGAGGCCGCGCTACTACCGCATATGCGACAGACTGCCGCACACAGCGACCGGCAAGCTCCAGCGCTCCGTGGTCCGCGAGCAGGCCGTCATCGACTTCGCGTCCGGCCTGCTGCACCGCTGATGCCGGTATAGCGGCTAATCCTCATATCTGCGGAACGCCACGCAGGCGTTGTGGCCGCCGAAACCGAAGGAATTCGAGATTCCGAGAGTCAGGTCGGCCCGCACCGCCTCGCAGGGCGTGTAGTCCAGATCGCATTCGGGATCCGGAGCCGTAAGGTTGATCGTAGGGGTCACTATTCCCTCGTTCAGAGACATCACTGTGGCTATCGCCTCCGCCGCGCCGGCCGCGCCGAACATGTGGCCGGTCATGGACTTGATGGACGTGACATGCGCCCTGTAGGCCGCGTCTCCGAGCGCCAGCTTGCACGCGAGAGTCTCGGCGGAATCATTGAGTCTGGTTCCTGTTCCGTGGGCGTTGACATACAGTGTGTCGCGGCTTTCGTCATATCCGGCCTCGCGCAGGGCGTCCGCCATGCTCCTCGACTGCGTGCTTCCGTCGGGGCGCGGAGCCGTTGAATGATAGGCGTCGCAGGTATTGCCGTAGCCGACCATCTCTGCGAGAATCCTGGCTCCGCGGGCGCGGGCATGCTCCATCTCTTCAAGCACAAGCACCGCTCCGCCGTCCCCCATCACGAAGCCCTTGCGGTCGGCGCTGAAAGGCAGGGAGGCGTATTTCGGATCCTCGGCCCGCGACAGAGCCTTGGCGTTAGCGAATCCCGCTATTCCCAGAGGGGTCGTCATGTGCTCACATCCGCCTGCGATGACCGCGTCGGCATATCCGTGGCGTATCGCCCTGAAAGCTTCGCCGAGCGCGTTCGTGGAAGTGGCGCATGCGGTCACGACGTCGATGCACGGGCCTTCGGCATGGAAGCGTATGGCTATCTGGCCGGCGGCCATGTTCGAGATCACCGACGGTATGAGCATCGGAGACACCCACCTTCCGGTCGGATCCTCGATCATCTTGGCGCTTTCGCGGAACTGGGTCTCGAAACCGCCGATGCCGGAACCCACATATACTCCGAGGCGGAAAGGATCGATATTCCCGTCCTCTCCCCCTGCGCGCAGGCCGGACTGCTCCATCGCCTGCACCGCGGCCGCCATTCCGTACTGCACGAACTTGTCCTGCTTGCGCAGGAAAGCCTTGTCCATGCCGTAGGCTTCGCCGTTGAAATCCTTTATCATTCCGGCGATCCTGACCGGAAGGCCTTCAGTAGGAAAATCAGTGATATGGTCTATTCCGCAGATTCCGTTGACAAGGGAATTCCAGAAAGCGGCGACATCGTTGCCGACAGGCGATATGACGCCCATGCCGGTTATTACTACTCTGTGTTGCATAGCGCTATTTTTCGATAAGACCGGGAGCGGCTGACAGAAGTCTTTCGGCTCCGGTGATTATGTCGTTGACTATCTCTGCCGCCGTCTCGCGTCTCGTGATCATTCCGGCGACCTCTCCGGCCAGGAAACTGCCTCCCGCGCTGTCTCCGTCGAACACCGCCTTGCGCAGCGAGCCGGCGCCGAACTTGAGAACTTCCTCCTTGGGCACTTCGGGGTCATACTCCATCTTGAAGAATTTCTTGGAGAACGGTGTCTTCAGGCAGCGCACGGCGTCGCCCATGGACTTGCCGGTCACGATGGTGGAGACATCGGAAGCCTTGATCAGCTTTTCCTTGTAATTGTCATGGATATGGCATTCGTCCGCCATCAGGAAACGGGTGCCGACCTGGACTCCGCAGGCTCCGAGCATGAAGGCTGCCGCCGCCCCTCTTCCGTCGAATATTCCTCCGGCGGCCATCACGGGGATGTCAAGGGCGTCGACTATCTGAGGCACGAGAGCCATGGTATGGTTGTCTCCCACATGTCCGCCGGACTCCGCGCCCTCGGCGATCACCGCGTCCGCCCCGCATTCCTGCATCTTGAGGGCGTAGGCGACTGACGCGACCACGGGAATGACCTTGATTCCGGCCGCTTTCCATTTCGGCATGTAGACCGCGGGGGAGCCGGCTCCGGTGGTGAGTATCTTCACTCCCTCCTCAATCACCATGTCTGCCACCTCGGCGGCATTGGGAGCCTGAAGCATGATGTTGACTCCGAATGGCTTGTCCGTGAGTTCCCGGCATTTGCGGATTTCGTCGCGCACGGCTTCCGTGCCGAAATTGATCGATGAGACGAGGCCCAGACCGCCGGCTTCGGACACCGCGGCGGCAAGGCGGGCGTCGGCAATCCAGGCCATGCCGCCCTGGAAGAGGGGGTGGCGGATGCCGAGCATGTCGCAGATTCTGCTCTTTATCATAGATTTTATGGTTTTACGATGCGCCGCGCGGCTCTGTTCTTCGCCGGCACAACTTGCAAAATTACCCTAAAATTCGCTTTCCTCAAAATATTGTAGCTGCTGGCGGAAGCTTTGTCCGCACATGGATTCCGGAGCGGGAGACTGCCCCCGGAGAGGCTGGCCGCCCGCGGCCGTGAGCGGGTGCCGCGCCAG
>DVLC01000037.1 GCA_018715685.1 Candidatus Cryptobacteroides merdipullorum | reverse complement strand
GCGTCCTCCACCTGCTCTATGGTGGCGTTGCCGACTGCGGCCACGAGGTGCAGCCCTCCGTGCCCCCAGATGTAGACGGTGCTGACGCCGTCGGGATCCGTGGCCTCGACGAGATTGCCGAGGGAGTCGTATTCGTAGGAGGTCACGGATGATTTCCCGGAGACGGGGTCGTAATCCGTGGCGGTTGCGATTCTGTAGAGGTCAGGATGCGCGTCGGTGTCGGGCTTGAGATAGGTGTAGCTGGTGCGCCTTACGAGCATCTGGTCTTCTCCGGGATATTGGACATATTCGGCTTCCGAGACAGGCGTTTCGATGAAACCTTTTGCGTACATTTCAGCATTGATGCCGGACTGATTGTTGCCTGTATATCTGTATTGTGTGACATGCAGAATTCCGTCACTGTCGAGTTCTGATGTCGATGCAAGCGAGAGCATGTCGTTGTAAGAGTATTCTGTCCTTCTATTCACCGAAACCTCTCCATATCTGGTGATTTCTTCGTCGGAATCGCGGAGCGTGTGCCCGGTGTATTCGCCGGTGCGGGCGAGTGCGTAGAAAAGATATTTCGGTGCGTAACTGAACTCTGGAATGCCCGCAGCTGGCACATAATCCGTTTTGATGCTTTGCAGCGTGTCTCCGTCTGCTCTGATATGGTCTGTAGAGATAAGCCGACCCCGCATTTTTTGCATCGATGTGTTCGTGAAGAGGTTGGCGAGGCTGTCGGAAGGAATTGTCCACTCATCCATGCCTCCTTGTGTGCCGAGCAGTTTGGCTATGATATATCCCTTATTCTCTATTATGTCTGGATAGTCTTCGCTTGTGGTGAAGTGGAAGCTAGTCATACCTCCGTCCGCATCGATTCGGGTGACTTCGTCGTATTCGATGTGCGTTTCTCCGAATCTCGTAAGATTGTTGGACCATATTGTCCCGTAGGTCTCATATTCTTTTACGGATGTGGAGAATTTTACTGAATATCGGGGGAGGTGGGTGAGGATTCCGGAACTGTGTCGCCCGGAGCCGTATTGGAAGTTTTCGGATGACAGCAGTGTCCCGTCCGATTCATAGCTTTTGACGGCGCTGATGCGCAGGCCTCCGGCAGTCCCGGATTCAGACACGAGTACGGGTCGGTAATTGGAAGAGCTCAGCCTTTTCACGATCCTGGAGTAATCATGAGGCTCATAGAAGAAATCCGTGTATCCTCCTGTAGGATAAGTTAAGCGCGTAAGCATCCCGCGTCCGGCATATTCGGCGTCGGCGGCTCTTGGATTGTCCGGAAGATATTCCTCGTCTCGGTCGTTGTTGGTCAGGCGCGTCACTTTCAGAAAGTCAGGATGAGTGTCGTCGTTTCCGTTGTAGTAGCCCCAGTGGTCTATTTTGAATGTGCCGTAGATTGGCAGCCCGTCCGGGGAACGGTAGTCCATGGAATAAATCCCCTCTCCCTCCATCTCAATGGATGTCAGGAAATTCCGATGAGCGGGATTGTCGTTGTCGTATTGAAGTCTGCATACTTTGACGGTGTCTCCGTCATGGGTGACGGAGGCTTTTACAAGCCTTCCGGAGCCTAGGCGCTGCATCGTCTCATCTTCTTTTTCGAAGTCCGAACTGTATAGAATCTCCGTCGTGCTTTCATAGTCGAATGTTATTTCTGTACCTCCGGAGACGGTTATTGATACAGGTCTGGCAACGGAATACTCTGGCGTTGACAATGTGCACTGGTCGTTGCCGACATCGAGACCGGTGAAGTCCCATGAATAGCCGCTGAAGGAGTAAACGGCGAAGCATACTGACGCCGGTCTTCTTGACTGCATGGCCTGCGTGTTGAAGTAGTCGAATTCGGCGGTTCTGCCGTTCGGCGCCACGATGCGGCTCAACTTCCAGCTTGTTATGACCGATCTGCCCTTGGGGTAGATCTTTTCCGTATTGTTTCCGTTCTGGTATCCGTCGAATTCATATCTGAAGCCGTCAGAAGTCGTGACCGCTATGGGACTCGTGCCATGTCCGTCTTCGAAACCGATTTCTATAGAGAATCCGTTCGGGTTGTCATCGGTACCGAAAACCATAATGCTCCCGTCTTCGCTTATCATGAACGAGCCGGATCTCCCCAGGAAATTGAAATGGAATATGTCCGGCTCGGCGTCGAAGAATTCGTAGCCCTCGCCCGTATGCTTCACATACAGACAGATCATGCTGTCCTGCCATGGCCCGCCGAGCGAGTATAGTTCAACGTCAGAGAATTCTTCATCGGATGCCGCTGTAAAATAGTAGCCGCAAACATCGGCATAGCCAAACTGCAATGGTACAGCATTCGTCATGTAGTCATCAGGAACGCCTCGTATCTCTCTGGTTATGGTTCCGCCCGTGTTCAGAAGCCATCCGGCCCCGAGAATCCCCACTCGGTCATTGGGCATGGTTCCGCCCGAGGCGTAGTCGAAACTGACCGGTATTTCGAAATCGTTGTCCTTATAAGTGTAGAACGGGATGGACAGTCTGATCTGTCCGGTGTAGAGCGACGGGGAGATTTCGCCGTATTTGATGAAATCCCATGTATCCGCGTTTGGCCGCGCAGGTTCAGGTGCGACGCTTACCTGTGCCGATAAGGAATATGTGATTCCTGCGATTGAGAGCAAGACGGCAAGAAAGTTCCGAGACATGGCCAAGGGTTCTTTTATCCGCTTGAAGTTAGGCAATCGTATGGAAATAAGCAACAATTATACGGTAGCGTTGGAATCGTATTTTTATGTAAATTTGAAATTCTGTTTTTCTTTTATTACGAATATGACCAAGAAATCCATCCTTATCTGCCTGCTTCTGACCGTGTCGCTATCCGTGGCGGCAGAGGACAGGAACATGACTCCTTCTCCTGACAGCACAATGGTGGCGTTCACCCGGGGGAACGACCTCTGGGTGCGCTGTCTTGCCGATTCCAGCGAGACGCGGCTGACCTCCGACGGCACTGAACTGATACTCAACGGCTACGCGTCATGGGTGTATTACGAGGAGATTTTCGGCCGCGCGTCGGAATATCGTGCTTTCTGGTGGAGTCCCGACTCGCGAAGCATAGCATATTACCGTTTCGACAACACCGAGGTTCCGGTGTTCCCGATATTCTCGCCCTTCGGACAGAACGGCTCGCTTTCCATGACGCGCTATCCCAAGGCCGGGCAGACCAACCCGTCCGTGCGTGTTGGCATAGTTTCGCTCGAATATGGAGAGACGACATGGGCACGGTTCGACTATTCCGAAGATCAGTATTTCGGCACTCCGTTCTGGTCGCCCGACTCGCGCGAGCTTTTCGTGCCCCGCGAACCGCGCAGGCAGAACACTCTCGAACTGTTTGCGGTCAACGCTTCCGACGGCGGCCTGCGCGAGGTCTACCGGGAGGAGTATCCGACCTGGGTGGAGTGGATTGACGACATGCTGTTCACCGACGACGGCTTCTATATGGCGCGCGACTTCGAGACCGGCTGGGAGCAGATATATTTCCTCGG
Source organism: Candidatus Cryptobacteroides merdipullorum (assembly GCA_018715685.1). Lineage (GTDB taxonomy): Bacteria > Bacteroidota > Bacteroidia > Bacteroidales > UBA932 > Cryptobacteroides > Cryptobacteroides merdipullorum. The sequence continues at coordinate 5,675 of DVLC01000037.1, read as the reverse complement.
ATATGACGGTTCGCTCAGACGTCTCACCGAAGGGGAGAACTGGGACATACGGCTGCTGCGCACCGACGGCAAGGGGCGAGTTTGGTTCACGGCGAAACGCGACTCGCGTCTGCGGCCTGCGCTCTATCTGCTCGACCGCAGGGGAAGGATCACCGCGCTGACCGATCCGGAATACACGGTGTCCTCTGTGGAATTCTCCGACGACGGCCGCAGCTTCACGGCTCAACTTTCAAACGCGCGCACTCCTGTGATGAGCGTCCGCGGCCGCAGCGACAGGTTCGACTGCGAGAGGATTTCGGTTTCTGCCGAGTCGGCGGAAGGCCTTCCCGTGCCGGAGGTGGTGAAGATTGAGAACGACGGCTTCGACCTCTACGCGTTGATGTCCCTGCCGGAGAATTTCGATCCTGCGCGCAGATATCCGGTGGTCATGCAGCTCTACGGCGGGCCCGGCACCCCATATGTGCGCGACAGGTGGAGAGACAGGGACGCTTCCGATGACTGGTGCTACCGCAACGATATAATATATATGGTGTGCGACCCCCGCTCTTCCGGTGAAAACGGTCGCGAGGGAATGGATCAGGCGTTCCGTCAGATGACCGTGATTGAACTCGGGGACTATGTCGCATGGGCGGAGTGGCTGCGGTCGCTGCCGTATGTCGACGGCTCGCGCATTGGCGTGAAGGGCTTCTCTTTCGGAGGCACGACCACGGCGATGCTGGTGCTGCGCTATCCGCAGTATTTCCGCTGCGGCATCGCTGGCGGGGGAGTGTATGACTGGACGCTCTATGACTCCCACTACACCGAGCGCTTCATGGACACCCCGCAGGCGAATCCTGAAGGGTATGCGGCCGCGAGCGTGCTCGAATGGGTGCCGGAGGTGTTCGCTGACGGACGTGACGATTCGGAAAAACCTCTCTCCGGAGCGTTGCGGCTCACGCACGGCACCGGCGACGACAATGTCCACTACCAGAACACGCTGCTGCTCATGGACGCTCTGCAGAAGGCCGGCTGCCAGTTCGAAGTGATGCTCTATCCCGACGGGATGCACGGCTACCGCGGCTATCAGGGAGCGCATGACACGGCTGCGGAGGCTGAGTTTTGGACGAAATGGCTGTTAAAATGAGATAATTTTGTTAAAATATTTTAGTAATGCGGAGGTTTTGTGACGGATATTTGGAAAAATCGTTGCAATTCGAGGATTATTTGTTATTTTTGTGAGTTGTCTGCACGATTCGGTATCGATGCAAGATTTTGATGCTAAAACATAAAACCATATTAACCAATTATTAACCAATAATCGTTCAACAGATGAAGAATTGTTTTAAGGCAGTTTGCGCTGCTCTTCTCCTATTGACGGGGGGAGCGTTCAGCGCATTTGCACAGCAGCAAATTTCAGGAACTGTTGTTGATGTCGCAGGATTGCCGGTAATCGGCGCCAGCGTTATCGAACAGGCCAACACGAGCAACGGCGTCGTTGTAGACCTTGACGGTAAGTTCAGCATCACCGCGCCTGAAGGAGCTGTTCTCGTCGTTTCCTGCATCGGTTACGTAGATCAGGAATTCACCGTTGTCGCAGGACAGAGCGTTTACAATGTGACCCTCTCCGAGGACAATGAGATGCTTGAAGAGACAGTGGTCATCGGTTACGGTACCGCGAGAGTCCGCGACCTGACCGGTTCAGTCGCCACCGTAAGTTCTGACGACCTTGAGGTTCCCGTGGCCAATGTGGCCGAGGCCCTTCAGGGAAAGATGGCCGGAGTTGTCGTTTCCATGAACGACGGTACTCCCGGTGCCGCACCCCAGATCCGCGTGCGCGGTTCCAAGTCCATCACCCAGAACAACGAGCCTCTCTACATCGTGGACGGCTTCCCGGTTGATGATCTTTCTTCAGTTCCCGCTGACCAGATCAAGTCAATCAACGTGCTCAAGGACGCGGCCGCGACCGCCATCTACGGTTCCCGCGGCGCCGCCGGCGTTGTGCTGGTGACCACCAAGAGCGCGCTCGAAGGGCAGACGACCGTTTCCTACAACGGCTATGTCCAGATCAAGGACTCCTCCAGCAACATTCAGGATGTGCTTCAGCCTCTTGACTACCTGAAGTTCACTTTGGGATACGCGAGAGACTACAATATCGCGAACTATAACAATATGCTCAGCTACTTCGGAATGAACGGAGGTGAGCATTATTCCGATTATGCTGCGGCGACTTCCCACAACTACCAGGAAGATCTTTACAAGACCGCCATCGCCCACAGCCACAACCTGACCATCACCAACGGCAACGAGAGGAGCAGGACCATCTTCAACCTCAATTACCTCTATGATGACGGTACCGTAATCAACACTTACTACAACCGTATCAACGCCTCCCTCAAGACCCAGCAGAAACTGAACGACAGACTCAATGTCGAGTTCAACATCTCCTATGCGTATGTCAATAACCGCGGAGGCTACGGCCGTTCGTCAGGTTCCCTTACGGCCCAGGCCTACAGGTGGAGACCTATTGACAATCCCATGGGCGACGTCTCGAACATTGCGGGTTTCGGCAACGGCAGCTCTTCGGTTGATTCTTCATACAATCCCGTGGATCTTGCATGGAACGAGGCAAATAACAGGTATTCTCACAGATTCCAGGGCATTGCTGCCGTCAACTGGAATCCCATTGACGACCTGACCCTGCGCTCCGAGATAGGTCTGCAGAAGAGTTTCTCCAAGTACGAGAGGTACAACGCCGGATTCGGCAACGAGACCAACAGGGCATATTTGAGCCGTGGAGAAAGCGGCGACCTCCATTGGACGACCACCGCTTCTTATCAGATTCCTTTCGAGAGCGATATCCACAGGGCTGATATCATGATAGGAAACGAAGTCATCAGTGACTTCGGCGAAAGCATGTCATTTGATGCGTACGAGTTCCCTACGAGCTTCGACCGTGACCATACTTTTGCGTTCATGAATCAGTTCACCCAGACATCGACTTTCGATACGAGCTATGATGTTCCAAACAGGTCGCTGTCATTCTTCACTCGTATCAACTACAGTCTCTATGACAAGTATCTGCTGACCCTTACGTTCCGTGCTGACGGTTCTTCGAAGTTCGCTCCCAACAACCGCTGGGGCTACTTCCCTGCGGCAGCGTTCGCATGGCGCCTGAGCGACGAGGAGTTCATGGCCCCCGCACAGGACTGGCTCTCCAACCTTAAGGTGCGTCTCTCCTGGGGTATGAGCGGCTCCGATGCCATCAATGCCAATCTGTGGCGTGAAACCTGGCAGCTCGGAGGCAATACGAAATATACTATTTCGGATTCTCGTGAGAATACGGAGAACGATTTCGGTCAGGCTTATGCTCCCCAGGGGATGATGCAGAATCCCAACCTGAAGTGGGAGACCACCATCAGCCGCAACCTCGGTATCGACTTCGGCTTCTTCGATGAGCGCCTCTACGGTACCATCGAAGGCTATTGGACTACTACGAAGGATCTGCTGATGCCTGTCGCCGTGAATGCGTCCACGGGCTATTCATATCAGTATCAGAACATGGGAACCGTGGCCAACACGGGACTTGAGCTCTCCATCGGCGGAGATATCGTCAGAACCAGCGATTTCACCCTGAGCGCGAACTTCATCTACAATTACAATGTGAACAAGATTATCGATCTTGCAGAGTCCGTGGCAGTCAACACCTACGGACAGTGGGCTTCTTCCGAAGGAGCACCTACCACTGGCGAGTTTACGCTTCAGGAAGGAATGGCTATCGGTACAATCCGTGCCTACAAGTATCTCGGCTGGTATACCACAGACGATTTCACCTATGATCCGACTACCGGCGTATATACGCTCAGACCCGGAGTGCCCGACATCAATTTTGACTCATATTGGACGAGTTTGGGAAGAGCTGCGAATCAGACAGCGTTCCCCGGAGCCGCCAAGTGGGCGGACATTGACGAAGATGGCGTTCTCTCCGAGCAGGACACCTATATCGTCGGAGAGATGACCCCTCGTTCAACTGGTTCGTTCAACCTCAGCGCGCGCTGGAAGAATTGGGATCTGTCCGCCAACTTCAACTATGTGATCGGCGGCATGATTATGAACACCGAGGCTCTGTATTCTTCATATGGTTCCAAGGACAACCGCTTCGGTTCAAACCGTCTGTCATTCGTCTCCGGAGCATATTCCCCTTATCGCTGGACTTCCGACGGAACTCTTGAACTCGTGACGGATCCGGATGAACTCGATGCCATGAACGCCAACGCGACCATGCATACTCCTACTTCGATGAAAGGCCCTCTGTTCGACAAGTATCTTGAGGACGCTTCCTATCTCCGCCTGAAGAGCCTGACGCTCGGATATACCATACCTCGTGATTTGACAAGGAAGATCGGTATACAGAATCTGCGAGTATACTTCACGGGAACCAACCTCTGGACACTGACCGGATATACCGGACTGAATCCTGAAGTGAATACCAGCAGAACCAGCGGAAGCTACAACTTCCCTACTCCCGGCATAGACCGCAATGCATATCCTCTCGCGATTGCATATACTATCGGACTTAATGTTACATTCTAATTGAATTGTATTTTTGCAATGAAAAAGATATTCAAAACAATGTTGGTCATGGCTGCCGGTCTTTCGGCGGTCTCCTGCGCAAGCTGGCTTGAGACGAGCAGCCCTTCCGTAGTCGACGCGGATTTCGTGTTCAGCGACTTCGGCACCGGAAAGGATGTTATGCTCGGGGCCTACAACAGTTATATTTCGGTAGTCAACGAGGGCACCGTGATAAATCTTGAGGTGATTGGATCCGATCTTGAGCGTGCGTCCGTGGGCATAATTGCCAACCAGATCGGAGCAGCCCAGCTGTACGGTCCGGAAGGCACTTCTTATGACGTCCCGAATTTCGACATTAATGACAGGAGCCTTGCGAAGTGGAGTACCTTCTATAGTGTGATTTCATTGTGTAACAATATTATAGCCAATATCAAGAATCTGCCTGATTATGAGCAGATCATAGGTGCCGCAGAGCCCAGTGACTGGTCTGACCTGTTGGGACAGGCTTACGCGATGAGAGCCACTTGCTATTACGATCTGGCGCGTCTTTATGGAGATGTGATCTACATGACCGAAGATCAGCTCGGACAGGATATAAAGACTCTCACCGGCAGAGACGAGATCATTGAGAAGGAAATCAACAATCTGATCGCTATCGAGCCTCTTATGTACAGAGTAGGGGAGAACAATCATCTTCCTGACCAGATGACCAGGAACTATGTGCAGGGTCTCATAGGTCGTCTTTGCTTTATGGAGGCTGGTTATGCGACACGCCGTACCGATCTCGGTGATGATTTCTACAAGGACGCCGATGGCAATGTCCTCACTTTTGAAACCTGGGGTACGGACGATGAGCGTAATGCAGCTTATGGCCGTCGTACCGACTGGAAGGATTTCTATGCCATGGCTGTACCTTATCTTGAGTCAGCTGTGAATGAACCGGGAGGCGGCGTGAGTCTGATCACGGTTGACCCCCGTTCAGATAAGGAAGGCCGCTCTTATGGTAATCCTTTCCAGTATTACTTCGATCAGGTTACCAAGCAGGTGATGCCTATGGAGAGCATATACGAGGTTACGATGAAGCAGGAAGGAGGCGGATCGCGTATTGCCTACAACTGGGGCCGCGG
>DVLC01000036.1 GCA_018715685.1 Candidatus Cryptobacteroides merdipullorum | reverse complement strand
GCCTTCCCGGTGTCGGCACGTTCTTCACGGAGGTGGTTCCTTCGACTTTCTCTGACAAGGGCTACACCATAAATCCTCCATACCGCCGTCTGTCGTTCCTGCCGAATGCGCTGGAGAACGACCTGCTGGTGGAGTTCTATGCGCGGGTCAACGATATCCCCGAAGATGTGTCCCGTGAGTATCTCGGGCAGTTCCTGTCCGAAATGGCCGGAGTCCTTAAGGAGAGGAAGACTATAGTACTGCCCGGTCTGGGCCGCCTGCGCGCAACGAAGGAGAACAATTTCTTCTTTGTCCCCGATGAGGCTCTTGACATATATCCCGAGGCCTTCGGTCTGGCGTCCGTGTCATTGAAAAGCCTTCCGACACTTGACGACGACAAGGTGGAGATTCCGTTCGAGTTCAAACTGCGAAGACGCTCTTCCGGGCCGGAGCCGGTTTCCGAACCTGAATCCGGGCCGGAGTCAGGATCTGAACCCGGTCGGGAGGAAGGTCCTGCGACAGATACGGAACCCTCAGTTTCAGCCGGAACGGAATCGGCTTCCGAACCCGAATCTGCCCCTGCGGCGGAATCTGCACCAAGCCTCGAACCTGCACGAAGTTCTAAACCTGCACCAAGCCTCGAATCTGCATCGGACTCCGACCTCGAGCCGAGCCCGGCGGCAGAGCCTGCCTCGGACCTTGACCCGGAATCGTCTCCTGAATCCGATTCAGATTCACAACCGGATCCAGTATCGGAACCTGTATCCGAACATGGGCCCGTGTCCGAACCGGCATCAGAACCTGACTCAGCCCTTGAGCCCGTGTCCGAGCCCGAACCTGAACCCGACTCCGAACCGGCTCCGGCAGCGGAACCTGAACCTGAACTGGAACCGGAACTTGAACCGGAACCGGAATCCGTTCCAGAATCAGAACCAGAATCAGAACCCGAATCAGAGCCTGACTCCAGCCCCGACACTGAACCTGGTGCCGGAACGGAACAGGAATCTGACTCCGAACCGTCCGCAGATCCCGAACCCCGCCCTGCAGAAGACCGTGAGACCGAAATCCCGAAACGCTTCCGCTGGTGGATACCGCTGCTCGCCCTTGTCGCGCTTGCGGCCGTCGCGCTTGTCGCCTTTCTGATACTCGCGCATGTGGCACCTGACTTCATAGATTCGATTCTTTACACCCCGGAGGAACTGCGAATAATCAATTATTGAGGCGTTTCCGGGGAACGCACGAGATGATATGATAGAACTGATTTATCCTACCGACGAACCCGCCCCGCTGGCTCATGGCAGCGGCGATGCACCTGCGGAGGAGATGCTGCCGGTCGTCGAGCCGAGCGGAACCGTGGTCGCACAGGCTTCCCGTGAGTGGTGCCATGGAGGCTCCATGCTGCTGCATCCGGTGGTCCATCTGCATATAATCAACCGCAGCGGAGAGATCTACCTCCAGCAGCGCGGCGCCCATAAGGATCTGCTTCCGCTCAGGTGGGACACCGCTGTCGGCGGGCATGTCTCCTATGGTGAATATGTGCAGGAAGCCTTGTACCGCGAGGCTGCCGAGGAGCTGCGCTTCTTCGACTTCAACCCCTGCTGGCTGCTCGCCTATGAATACGAGTCTAAGCGGGAGAGGGAGCTGGTGAATGTCTTTGCTGCTGTCGGGGATTTCAATCCGCAGCCGGATCCTGACGAACTCAACGGAGGGCGCTACTGGACGGACACCGAGATACGGAAGGCTGCAGGAAGCGGCCTGCTGACCCCGAATTTCGAATCGGAATATGCCAGAATATCGAGAATGCTGCAATCGCTTCTATGACTCACGAACTCAACAAATTCATAAAGGACCAGCTGTCGGTGTGGCCGCTGGCGTCGGCGAACTTCAGGGAGCTGAAAGGCCTGAAGACCCGCAGCATGGAAGTCGGAGGCCTGTCCTGCCGCATCCAATACAATCCCATAAGGGTCATCTCCTCCACCGCCGACACGTCTCCGGCGGCCATTGCGGCGAGAAAATGCTTCCTCTGCAAGGAAAACCGCCCGCCGGAGCAGTTCCATCTCAAGTTCGAGGGACGCAAGGGGAGGCTCTACAACATACAGGTGAATCCGTATCCCATATTCCCGAAACACCTGGTCATAGTCCGCGACGAACATATCCCCCAGGCGATATGGCACCATTTTCCGGACATGCTGGACTTCACCACGCGTTATCCCGACTATCTGGTGTTCTACAACGGTCCGGGAAGCGGGGCGTCGGCTCCCGACCACCTGCATTTCCAGGCCATACCGAGGCATCATCTTCCCCTGGAGGAGGCCGTGGACGCCTTTCTTGACGATCCCGGCAGACCGCTCGCCACGGTGAAGGACGCGTCGCTCTACCGCTACGGGGCTTTCCTCAACGGCGTGTTCGCGCTCAAGGCGACCACCACCAAGTCGCTGGCGAAACTTTTCTACCGTCTGCTCGACTGTACTGACCGCCTTCCTGACGAGATAGAGCCCAAGTTCAATCTCTACACCTACCGGAAGAACGAGGAATACCGGACCTTCGTGGTCATGCGCTCCAGAAAGCGTTCGCATCACTTTTATTCGGAAGGTGAGGACCATCTGACCGTGAGCCCCGGCGCCGCCGACATGGCGGGAGTGTTCGTGGCCCCTTTCCGCGAGGATTTCGACAAGGCCACACCGGAGATGGTGGCCGAGATGCTCCGCGAGGTGACCATAAGCGGCAGGGAGCAGGACATGATCGAGTGGCGGCTCACGAGAGAGCAGCCTCGCGTCTCCGTGGGCATACTTTCGGCGGAGGAGATATGTTTCGAGATAATATCCGACGGTGCCGGGCCGCAGCGCGTAAGCTGGTGCGACGGCCGCATCGCCTATAACGGAATGCTCTACGACGAACTCTATTTTGACTCGGTCACGCGTTCCACGCTCTTCGCCGAGGCGTCGTTCATACTGCATGACGTCGTCATAGGCAAGGAGTTCCACTGGCAGCAGAAGCGCACGCTGAAGTTCGCCGGCAGTCTGAAGTTCATAGTCGAAGGTGACATGATCACGGCTGTCAACTGCGTCGGGGCTGAGGATTATCTGCTGAGCGTCATATCCTCCGAGATGAAGTCGAGCGCTTCCGTCGAACTGCTGAAGGCCCACGCGGTAATATCCCGCAGCTGGCTGGCGGCGAGGATGGCGGACCGCAGGAAGGCGGCTGGAGGCGCAGACACTTCGCTGAAGCTTCCGCACGAAAGTTTCGACGTGTGCGCCGACGACCACTGCCAGCGCTATCAGGGGCTTACGATGGCTGTCGGGGAGAATGTCCGCAGGGCCATAGACGAGACCTGGGGGCAGCTCCTCAAATACGATGGAGAGATCTGCGACACGAGATACTCGAAATGCTGCGGAGGACGGACCGAGCTCTACAGCACCTGCTGGGAGGACAGGGACTACCCCTACTTGCGCAGCGTCGAGGATCCTTGGTGCGACTGCGAGAATTCTGAAATACTCTCGCAGGTGCTCAACGACTACGATCTCGAGACCCGCGATTTCCACGACTGGAAGGTCAGATACACCCAGGAGGAGCTTTCCGATCTGGTACGACGGCGCAGCGGCCGCGACTTCGGGACCGTAACCTCGCTCGAACCGCTGAAGCGCGGCCCGTCGGGTCGCATATCCAGCCTCAGGATAATCGGAACGAAACATACGGAAGTCGTAGGCAAGGAACTCGCTATCAGGCGCATCCTGAGCGAGAGCCATCTCAAGAGCTCTGCCTTCACGGTCAGCAGGGAAGGCACGGACTTCGTCCTGCAGGGCCGCGGCTGGGGACACGGCGTCGGACTGTGCCAGATAGGTGCGGCGGTAATGGCCGCAAACGGATACGATTACAGACAGATACTCGCGCATTATTATGAAGGGGCGGAAGTTGAGTAGCAATCCATGGTCATGGGTGCCGTCGCTGTATTTCGCGGAAGGCATCCCGTATTTCATAGTGAACGTACTGTCGGTCACGATGTTCAAGCGTCTGGGCATGTCCAACGGCGACCTCGCCATGTACACTTCGCTGCTGTATCTTCCGTGGGTCGTGAAGCCTCTGTGGAGTCCGTTCGTCGATGTCATCCGCACGAAGCGCTGGTGGATACTCGCGATGCAGGCTCTGATGACCGCCGGATTCGCCGCGGTGGCGCTCTCGGTGAGCCCCGATGTGTTAGGACTGACTCTCGTGTTCTTCTATATCATAGCTTTCGCATCGGCCACCCACGACATTGCGGCCGACGGCTACTACATGATAGCGTTGGACGAGAAGAACCAGTCTCTGTTCGTAGGCATCAGGAGCACTTTCTACCGTATCGCCTCGGTCTTCGGGCAGGGGGTGATAGTGGTGATCGCGGGGCTGCTCGAGGAGAGTCTCGGAAGGATTCCGCTGGCGTGGATGCTGGTGCTGCTCGGGTGTTCCGTGCTGTTCGCGGCCATTACCCTGTGGCACTGGTTCGTGCTTCCGAAAAGCGAATACGGCCCCGCGGGGGGAGCGGAAGCGGTCCGGGAGGCATCCACGGGCAAGACCGCCGCAGGTATTCTCCGGGATTTCGGCCGCGCCTGGGTGACCTTCTTCCGCAAGCCCGGAATCCTGCTCGCCGTGGTCTTCATGCTGCTCTACCGTCTGCCGGAGGCGTTCTCCGTGAAGATGCTCACCCCCTTCATGCTGGATCCGGTGTCGGAAGGGGGACTCGGCCTCACCACGGCCCAGTCCGGCCTCGTCTATGGCACCGTGGGGGTGATAGCCCTGACTCTCGGCGGCATACTCGGAGGCATATATGCGGCCCGGTACGGTCTGCGCAGGTCGCTCTGGCCGATGTCTCTGTCGCTTGCCCTGCCTTGTGCGGTCTATCTGATCATGGCGCTGATGCAGCCGGAACAACTCTGGTTCATCTACTTCTGCGTCGCGTTCGACCAGTTCGGCTACGGTTTCGGCTTCACGGCGTACATGCTCTATATGATGCATTTCTCGGAAGGGGAGTTCAAGACCTCCCACTACGCGATATGCACGGCCTTCATGGCCCTTTCGATGATGGTTCCCGGGATTTTCGCAGGATGGCTGCAGGAAGCCCTGGGTTATGTAGGATTCTTTATAATGGTAATGATATGTTGTATCGCAACTGTTTCCGTAACCTGGTTTGCGCGGCGGCGCTGCTGACTGCCGTCTGTGCGAGCGCCCGCGTGAAAGTCGGAGTGGAGGTGCTCAGGGATAGTGGTTTCGAGCTTCTCGAAGGGCTGCGGGTCGGTCTGGTGACCAATCCTTCGGGAGTCGACAGCCGGCTCAACTCGACCATAGACATACTCTACGAGGCTTCGAATGTGGATCTTGTGGCCCTGTACGCCCCCGAGCATGGTGTGCGCGGTGACATTTATGCGGGCGGCCGAGTGGAGTCCGGCGTGGACGAGCGCACGGGGCTGCCCGTACATTCGCTCTACGGAGCCACGCGTCAGCCTACCGACGAAATGCTTGAAGGCGTGGACATCATGGTTTATGACATTCAGGATGTCGGCAGCCGTTCATACACCTTCATCTCCACCCTCGGGCTCGTGATGCGCAGCTGCGCGGAACTCGGTATACCCGTGGTCGTGCTCGACCGCCCCAACCCGCTCGGAGGCCTCAAGGTCGAGGGCCCGCTGGTGCGTGACGGCTTCAACTCCTTCGTGGGGCAGTACAGGATACCTTATATCTACGGGCTCACCGTAGGAGAACTCGCGATGCTGATCAACGAGGAGGGGCTCAACCGCGGTCAGAACGGCAGGGAGGAGCCGCTGAAATGCGAACTCTATGTCGTGCCCATGGAAGGCTGGACGCGCGACATGCTCTTTGTCGACACCGGACTGCCCTGGGTCTCTCCGTCGCCCAACATACCCTATCCCGAGAGCGCGATATGCTATCCGTCGGCCGGCCTTTGCGGGGAGCTCTACAACTATCTGAACATAGGAATAGGCTACACCCTTCCGTTCGCGACCTTCGCCGAGGAGTGGGTCGACGCCGACGAGCTCAAGGACAGGCTCGACAGCTACCATATTCCCGGAGTGGCATGGCGTACGATTCATTATACGCCGATTTCGGGAAGGCTCAAGGGAAAGCTTGTCCACGGAGTCCAGTACTATTACACCGACTACGAGGCCGCGACTCTTACTCTGACCCAGTTCTATGTGATGCAGGCCGTACATGAACTCTACGGGGTCAATCCGTTCGAGGCTTCGGCCGAGCGCATGCCGATGTTCAACAAGGTGTGCGGCACTGATTTTGTCAGCAAGGCTTTCGGCGCGTCCATGAAGGTGGCCGACATTGCCGCTTTCTGGTCGGCAGATGTCGGAAAATTCAAGGATTTGTCAGAAAAATACTATATTTATTGAGTTTCCGCCGGATGGCGGATCATAATCCGGAAACCGTTTTGACAAACAGTTTCTAAAAACTATTCAACTATGAAACGTTATGTATGCATGCTGATTGCCGTTCTGGCCATGCTTTCCCTGCCGGGGACGCAGGCTGACGCGCAGTCCCGAAACGGAAGCTCCCGCGCTAATCGGGAGACCCGTCAGGCGCCCCGTTCTTCAGGGAGCGCGTCCCGTTCCGGAAGCAGTGCCTCCCGCAGCTCGAGCCCGGCCAGGCAACGTTCCGGAAGTTCCGTAAGACCTCAAACCACCGGCAGACAGCCCGCGCGCAGCGTCTCCTCCTCTTCGTCGAGCAGGAAACCGGCAGCTGCGAGGCCGCAAGTAAATAACTCGTCAAGGCCTGCTTCCTCAACGCAGAACCGTCAGCCGGCCAGAAGCGCGCAGCCCTCACGCTCTTCTTCGAACATGCAGAACCGCCGCCCGGCCACGACAGTTAAGACACCTCAGACTTCGAGACCCGCCGCAGGCGTCCAGAGTTCGGGACAGAACCGCCAGCCTGCCCGTCCTGCGGCCGGAACGGTGCAGACTCCGCAGACGACGAGACCTGCCGCCGGAGTCCAGAACCGCCAGCCCGGAAGAACAGGCTCGAACGTGCCCAAGACCCCGCAGAACGTGCGTCCCGAGAACCGTCCCGGCTCGATAGGCGGCGGTGCGAAGCCGTCGGAGCCCGGCAGACCCGGACATTCCGGAAACCAGCCTCCCGCGAAACCCGGCAATCCCGGACGACCGTCATCTCCCGGCCACGGAGCCCGTCCGCCTCACTCCGCTCCTCGTCCCGTTCCTCCGAGACCCGACCCTCACAGGGTTCATCCCGCGAGACGGCCGCCCATCGCCCACCGTCCGGTGAGGTTCTGGGATTCGGGCTATCACTATTTCGGCTACCGCATCTCGAGTCTGCCCACCCGCTATGTGCGCAGGGTCTTCTGGGGAGTGCCGTACTACATAGTCGACAATGTGTATTACCGCTACTACGGCGGTTCCTACTATGTCAGCCGTCCTCCTTTCGGAGTAGTCTTCACTCCGACGGTGAGCCTGGTCGACGCGATATGCAGCTTCGCTTTCTATGCCGACGCATACTATACCTTCAGCACGGTCAACGAGAATGCGAATCTGATTACGGAGCAGAACCGCATCATCGCGGAGAACAATGCGACCATCGCCGCACAGAACGCGACCATCGCCCAGCAGAATGCGACCATCGCGGCTCAGAACGCCACCATAGCCGCGAATGCGGCCGGCGCTTCGTCCCTCAACTCGCATCTGGCAACCGAATCGAGCCGTCTCGCCGACAGACTCGGTCTCGTGCAGAGCTATGCCTCCGTCTCCGACAGCTATTACTATGACGACGGAATATTCTTCACCAAGAACAAGTCCGGCGAATATGTGACCATCGTTCCTCCCGCAGGCGCGCTGATCACCGAGCTGCCTGACGATTACAGAATCGTCACGCTCGGCGGCGATGAATATTATGCGGTCGACGACACTGTCTACAGGACCACGGTCATTGACGGCTCCGTATATTTCGAAGTGCTCGGTCAGATGACAGGCGAGCTCGCGGCGCAGTACGAGGTGTAGACTTGGTTATCCGATAAGATCGTTGAAGTTCTTTCTGAGCTGTTCGGGACTGCCCGAAGTCAGAAGTTCGATGCCGGGACGCTGGTCGTCCCGGCTTATTTCTTTCTGCCGGAGAATGTCGAGCAGGTGCCTTGCGACTGCAGGTGCGGGGTCGATGAACCTGATGCCCGGGCCTGCGGTTTTCTGCATCACCGGCAGCAGGAAAGGGTAGTGGGTGCATCCGAGGACTATGATGTCGGCTCCGGATGCTATCAGCGGCTTCAGGCTGCGTGCGACGGTGTCTTCGGCCCGCGGGCCGTACAGTTCGCCGCTTTCGACCAGTTCGACGAAGCCGGCGCCGACATGTTCGACCACCCTTATCCCGTCCTGAACGTCGCTTTTCAGTTTCAGATAGTTTGAACCCTTGAGAGTCCCGGCGGTCGCGAGCACGCCGATCACCCCCGTGCGGGTGCCGAGAGCTGCCGGCTTCACCGCCGGTTCCATGCCGATGAAGGGAAGGTCGAATTCGGAACGAAGTGCCCCGATTGCGGCGGCGGTGGCGGTGTT
>DVLC01000035.1 GCA_018715685.1 Candidatus Cryptobacteroides merdipullorum | reverse complement strand
ACCGCTTCACCATGTTCAGGAAAATCGTCGCCATAGAAAACATACTGATAAGTCCGGCCGCGGAGAAGGAGCTGGACAGATTCGCCGCTTCAGTGAAATTGTACCGTGACAGTCCGGCTTCCGACGAGGAGACGATACGCCGCATCGGAGACGCCGACTGCGTGCTTGTATCCTTCAAGACCGCAATAAGCCGCCGTGTGATAGAAGCCTGTCCCGGCATAAAATACATAGGAATGTGCTGCACGCTCTACAGCGAGAGAAGCTGCAATGTGGACATCGCGGCGGCGAGGGAAAGAGGCATCCGTGTATGCGGCGTGCGCGACTACGGCGACGAGGGAGTCGTCGAATACGCCGTCAGCGAACTCGTGCGCTTTCTCCACGGATTCGGAGGAGACTGCTGGAAACGCGGCCGTTGCGAGCTTGGCGGCATGACTGTCGGAATAATCGGACTGGGCGTCACTGGGCTCATGTGCGCCAGAGCCTTCAGCTTCTTCGGCAGCGAAGTACGATATTTCAGCCGCACTCGGAAAGCGGAAGCCGAGGCGGAAGGCATAGCATACATGGAGCTCGACGAGCTGCTGTCCGCATGCGATGCGGTGATCACCACCCTCCCCCGGAACACGATACTGCTGCACCGGGAGCAGTTCGGCATTCTCGGAAACGGCAAGATTCTGATGAACACTTCGATAGGTCCGACCTTCGACACGGAGGCGCTCAAGGAATGGCTCGACGCAAATCCGGACAGCCGTTATTTCTGCGACGGGACCGGCATGGGCACTCTCCAGAAGGAGCTTGAAGGTTTCAGCAACGTGATCTACACCCCGGTTGTCGCCGGAAGTTCGAGACAGAGCACGGAAAGGCTGTCACGCAAGGTCCTGGCCAACATCGAGGCTTTCCTCGCGGCGGACTGAAACGGAAGCTTCAGAATCTGAAAGCCAGGTAGATGCGCAGGGCTTCGGTGCCATAGCCGGACGTCATGCCCGACGCTCCGCCGAAAAGTCCCATGAGGCTCGAATAAATCCCGGCACCGCTCCTTCCCTCGACGCCGACACCTATCCAACGCCAGGAGATCTCCCCTCCGTAGGTGAAATACGGCACGAAGCCGTGGAGCACGTCGGACTCGGTCATAATCAGAGAATACGAAGGCACAACCCTGAAATACACGCCGATCTTGAGGTCGGAGACGGGATTTACCGTGACCGAAGGGCCGACGAACAGCCCGATGTCGGCCTGATGGCGCCCGCTTATGCCTATGCCGGAATCCGGGGAGAGATTATAATCGCCGTCCAGAGGTCTGTATTTCACATAATTGATGTCAGAGCCGAAATCCAGCGAGAACTTGAGCATTCCGGCTATCGGCTTGCGGTGAAGATAAAAGTTGCGGCCTGACACCAATGCGACTCCGAGACTGCCTTCCATACTGTTGCCGAAGTCGGGTGACAACGTCTGCACGGGAAATGCGACATTCATTATCTTCTTCCTGTCCCAAGGGCCCTTTTTCTTTTTCGAGATCCCGTCCTGATTCCGGACGGAATCTGAGCTGACTACGGCAGACTGCCGCTGCGTGTCTCCGGCGGCATGGTAATCATAAGCGGAGAGCGGCAGCGCGGAAAGAAGGAGCGCGGCGGCGATAGTGACTGACTTCATCATGGCTCTATTCGTTCACCCGGCTGAAAGTCATACGCTCCAGACAGTCGTCCATCGTTTCCTCGTCCTGGCCCTTGTCGACGAGTTCGAGAACCATGCTGTCCCCGTCGATGCTGATTATGTTCATGTAATCCGCATAGTCTCCGCTAAAGACGACACCGCCCAGGCGGCTGCCGTCGAAAGTATAGGAGAAGCTCGCCGGCAGAGTCAGGTCCTCCGGATCCCCCATTTCAAGCACCGTGACCATGTTGTTGCGGTCCAGGCGCATCTTCATATACCTTTCATGTGAAGGGCCGGGGATGTCCTCGTCGAAATCGGCATGATAGATGCTTTCGCCGGTCCCGGCGTCGGTGGAATAGTCATGTCCCTCCACATGCACCGACTCCCATGTTCCCTGGAGCAGCTCATAACGCGCCGCGGCATCGGGAGCGACTTTCCAGCCGCAGGAAGAAAGAGCGGCGATACAGGCCAATGCAGCCGCCGCAAGACATATCAGCTTTTTCATACACAAAAAAATCAGAACGCCGTTCGTCTTCGGAACAACTTGGCAAATATACGAAGAAAATGAAAAACTTTTCCTTCATACTTCTCATGATGCTCATGCTTGCCTCCTGCTCCGAAGTTGAAGATGATTCTCTGGAACGGATTACCGATACGATAAGAGGCAAATACGAGTGCAAGTCAGTCTCCATTCAGGGCCGCAGTCTGGATCTCAACGGTGACGGGATCGCAAGCGGGAACATGTTGGATGAATTCGAAAAATTCTGGAGCCCCGGAGATATTCTGCTGCGGGTTTTTCCAGTAAGACAATATGGAGAAGAACAAGTCATGTCCGTTGAAATACCGAAGCAGGACGTCTATTATGACAAGAGAAGCGGAAAATACGAGACCCCGAACCTGTACGGCTATACAATGTTCATTAATTTCATGTATTCAATAGACGAGACAGGAGCGCTGTCCACACGACCTGGCAGCTACAATGACATCAGTTCCGAGGATGACGACATGATATACCACATCGACTTCCGGGACAACTCCGCCGTATGGCTCACAATGGACCGGAAAGGCAAGATTGAAGCCATGATAGAATGCACATGCTATGACTTCGCTTCCGGAGAACTGATCACCGTACCGGCAATATTCGTCTATGAAAGGATTTCTTACGCTCTGTAGCGCCGTTCTTGCCTTACTGAAGGTCGTCTGCATTCCGGCGGAGGCTCAGGATGCAGAGATGACGGACACGCTTGCCAGAGCAGTCATTTCATCTTCCAGGCCCGCGATAGCATCCACCGGCCTGAAACGCTTCGACGGCGGAGAGCTTCTCGGCGGTGCGGCCATCCTGGGATCGCCTGATGTCGTGAAGTTCCTTCAGAATCTCCCCGGAGTCGCTTCAGGGATGGAATTGATGTCGGGTCTTTATGTCCGCGGCGGCGACGGCAGCGACAATCTTTTCATGCTTGACGGCGTCCCTCTGTTCCAGGTGTCACATCTTGCAGGAATCTTCTCCTCGTTCAACACTGACGTGATCGAATCGCTGGACTTCTATGAAAGCGGCTTCCCTGCGCGCTATGGCGGCAGACTTTCGTCGATAGTCGACATCAGGACAAAAAACGGCTCGATGGAGGATTTCGGAGGTTCGGTATCCGTCGGACTGATCGACGGCAGGATAGACCTCAACGGACCCATCGTCAGGAACAAGCTGTCATACGACATAGCGATACGCAGAAGCTGGCTCGACGCCCTCGTCGCCCCGGAGCTCGCGATAGAAAACAGCGGGAGCAAGACAAAGACAAACGGAGGCTACGCGCTTTTCGACTCCAACCTGAACCTGACCTACACCCCGGGCCCGCGCGACATGCTGAACCTGCGCTTCTACATGGGTTCTGACAATTTCAATTACAGTAATACGACTGAAGAGAAATACTACGGAAAGGAAATCTACTATTCGGAGAGCGGCACGAGCCTTAAAATGAAATGGGGGAACCTCGCGGCTTCGACAGGCCTACGAATATCTCAATCCGCAGACAAACGAAGCTCTGATCGGCTCAGGCCTGATTCCGCCCTTCATCAGCAGCGGCAATGTCTCCGGCGGCTACGGAATATGCTCCGGCATGGGATGCGCTTCCACAGGTTGGATCGGAGCCCCGGAGGATTCCGGTGTCGCACTTGCCCGTTGACTCCGCCCCCGTTGACTGTTGACTGTGCCGACGGAAATTTGTTTCATTGAATTTATTGTGTATATTTGCCGCGCTATGAATTCAATCTTTACGAGATATTCTGTCTTCTGCCGAATTTAGGAGGCGTAGAACCCTCCCACAATCCGGAC